>NZ_JRKC01000017.1:0-127580 GCF_000800925.1 Microbacterium sp. ZOR0019
CGACGCCCCCACGTCCGCCCCCTCCCCGCGTCCAGACCCTCGCCCCACGTGGACGCCCCCGGCCCCACGTCCACATCCCCTCCCCACGTCGGCACCCCCTCCCCACGTCGACGCCCCCTCCGGGTTGCGGCACGCAGAGGGGGTATCGACGGGCGGAGGGGGTGCCGACGGACAGAGGGGGCACCGACTGGTGATGGGGACGTCGGCGGGAGGGGGTGCGGACGGGCGGAGGGGGTGTGGATGCGGGGACGCGGGAGGCGCGAGTGCGCTCAGCTCACAGCGTTCGCGGCGATGAACTCACGGAGTGCGTGCTCGTCGTCGGGCATCTCGGTCACGTGCTGCGGGGCGTCCAGCATCTCCTGCAGCTCGGGTGCATAGCCGAGCTCCACTCCGAGCGCCTCGTGAATCGTCTCGGCGAACTTCTCGGGCTTCGCCGTCTCGAGCACGAGCATGGGCACACCGGGCTCGACGTACTCTCGCGCGACCTTGACCCCGTCGGCCGTGTGCGGGTCGATGACCTCTCCCGTCGTCTCGTACACCGAGCGGATCGTCGCCAACCGGTCCTCGTGCGTCGAGGTGCCGCTGACGATCCCGAACTCCTCGACGAAGCGCTCCTGCTCCGCGGAGAAGTCGAAGAAGCCGCTCTCGTCGAGCTCACGCCAGGCACCGACGACGCGCTCCGCGTCACGGCCGACCAGCTCGAAGATGAAACGCTCCAGGTTCGACGCCTTCGAGATGTCCATCGACGGACTGGAGGTCGCGAGCGTCTGGGCGGCGCTGCGCGGGCGGTAGACACCCGTGCGGAAGAACTCGTCCAGCACGTTGTTCTCGTTCGCGGCGAGCACCAGGCGACGGATCGGCAAGCCCATCTGCTTCGCGAAGAACCCGGAGAGGATGTTGCCGAAGTTGCCCGACGGAACGGTGAACGACAGCTCGGTCCAGCCGCCTGCATCGGTCGCCCGCAGCCACGCCCAGAAGTAGTAGACCGTCTGCGCGGTGATGCGTGCCAGGTTGATGGAGTTCACGGCACCGAGGTGGTGGGCACGCTTGAAGTCGAGGTCGCCGGCGAGCTTCTTGACGAGGTTCTGACAGTCGTCGAAGACACCCTCGACGGCGATGTTGTGCACGTTCGCGTCGTCGAGGGAGAACATCTGCGCGCGCTGGAACGCGCTCATGCGCCCTTGCGGTGACAGCATGAACACCGCGACGCGCTCCTTGCCCCGCAGCGCGTGCTCGGCCGCCGACCCGGTGTCTCCCGAGGTCGCGCCGAGAATGTTGAGCACCGATCCCTTGCGCTCCAACGTGTACTCGATCACCTGGCCGAGGAACTGCATGGCCATGTCCTTGAACGCGAGCGTCGGCCCCTCGGAGAGCCCGACGAGGGTGAGTTCGTCATCGATCGCCCGCAGCGGCACGACGCCGTCAGGGAAGTCGGCGTACGCGGCGGCGGTCATCCGGGCCAGGTCTGCGCGAGGGATGTCGGTCGCGAACAGTCCGAGCACCTCTGTCGCGAGCTGCGGATAGGTCAGGGCCCGCCAGCGCTCGAGCGTCTCACCGTCGACGACCGGCATGGTCTCCGGCACCGCCAGCCCGCCATCGGGCGCGAGGCCCTCCAACAGCGTCTCGCTGAACGACTGCGGCTGCATGCCGCCGCGGGTGGAGATGAACTGCACGTTGGCTCCTCGGCTCGGGACTCGGCACGTCCATTCTCGCAGGGTGTTCCCGGTCCGAGTGACGGGATGACGGACGCCACCGCTCACCGTCAGAACAGGGAGGTCGGGAGCGCCCCCTCATGCTCCAGCAGCCACCGCTTCGTCTCGAGGCCGTGCCCCTCTTCTCCGCCGGAATAGCCGCCCAGCCCATCGCCGGCGACGACGCGGTGACACGGCACGATCAGGGGAACCGGGTTCGCGCCCATGATCGAGCCGATCCCCCGGGCCGGCACGCCGGTGCCACTGCGCGCGGCGAGACCGCCGTACGTGATCGTCTCTCCGTGCGCCACGGTCTCATGGAGTGCGGTGAGGACAGCACGCGTGGCCTCGGTCTGCGGGCCGAGATCGACCGGCAGATCGAAGCGACGCAGTGTGCCGTCGAAGTAGGCCGCCACCTGTGCGAGCGCCTCGACCAGCAGGGGATCGGACCCGGTGTCGGGCACGACGACACCGCCGCCGGGCGGGGTGGTACGCCACGTGACCCGGGTGACGGCCGCACCGTCGCTCACGATCCCGATGACGCCGACCGGGGTCGCGAGCGTGCCGAAGGCGGACATGCGTCGAGAGTACCTCCGCCGTCCGACAGCGGAGTCACGATCCCGCGCCTCATCCGCGGGAGACCTCACGCCAGAGCGCCGCCCAGTGCTCCGGACGCAGATCCCGCGGCAATCGACAGCTGGTCGCGTCGGCTGCCATCACGGCGCGCCGCGCGCGCGACATCGGAGCGCGAGTCGCCGCCGCCAGCACCGCGGAAAGTGTGGCCCCTCTCCCCGTGAACATCGCACGGACGAACGCCTCGTACCCCCGCCGGTCGCACACCGGAACGAGCGGTGAGGCCCGTCGCGTGATCGTGAGCACGCCCCCGTCGACGCTCGGTTGCGGGGAGAAGCCCCAGGCCGGGACCCTCCCCTCGAGGGAGAAGGCGAACCACGGAGCCGACTGCGCGGTCATCATGGTGCCGCCACCGACGCCCGCACGCTTGCGCGCCACCTCCCACTGGGTCAGCAGCACGGCCTCCCTCCACTCCCTCCGCGACAGCAGGCGCCGGAGGATGGGGGTGGTCACGTGGAACGGGATGTTGCCGACGACCACGGCGGCGGCGAGGGGATGACGGGTCGCATCCCCGAACTCGATGCGGACCCCGGGCAGGGCCGCGCGCAACCGCCGCACCCGGTGCTCGTCGATGTCGATAGCCGTGAGCGGTCGGCCGAGCCCCGCGAGCCGGCGCGTGAGGGCGCCATCGCCGCACCCCAGTTCGAGGATCGGTCCGGTCGTGCGATCGACGAGAGCCGTGATCCGGGCGAGGGTCGGACGGTGGGTGAGGAAGTTCTGGCCGAGTTCGTGACGGCCGCCATGGGGTGAACGAGGCATGAGTGCGCTCCAGAAGAAGAATCGGAGCACCTCGGAAGGAGGGAGGACGCGAAGAGGCGTCAGCGAGTTCTGCCCGTCCCGAGGTGCGATGACATCTCGGTGGACGGCGCGCAGATGCGTGCGGTGAGCGAGCGCGCCGTCAGGCGCGGCGGTCGCGGAACACGAGGGTGCGCCCCATCACGGGCGCGGCGCATATTGTTCCCATGCGTGCCAGCATATCGGCGCTCAGATCCAGCCGCGTTCCTCGGCGGTGAGCACAGCCTGCTGGCGGGTGTCGACGGCGAGTTTGCCGAGGATGACGGAGATGTGGTTGCGCACGGTGCCGGGCGCGAGAGCGAGAGCCCGCGCGATCTGACCGGTCGTCTCCCCGCGCCGCCCCGCGCGCAGCACATCGAGCTCGCGATCGGTGAGGGGCGAGCGCTCATCGCTCAGAGCATCCGCCGCGATCTCCGGATCGACATAGCGGGCTCCTGCCGCGACACGGCGGATGACGGCGGCGACCTCGTCCGCACCCCGGGACTTGGGCAGGAAACCGGAGACGCCGGATGCCAGGGCTCGCCGCAGCACCCCCGGACGCGCATGACGGGTGACCACCACGCAGCGCGTCGCGATCGCCCGGTGCAGTTTCTCGGCGACCTGCACCCCGTCCAGTCCGGGCATCTCCAGGTCCAGCAGACACACGTCGGGTTGCAGGCGCAGCGCCTCAGCGACGGCCTGCTCGCCGTCGGCGCACTCCGCGACGACGTCGATGTCGGCTTCGAGTCGCAGCAGTGCGGCGAGCGCAGAGCGGATCATCGCCTCGTCGTCGGCGAGCAGCACGCGGATCAACGCCCCTCCTCCGGCTGCGACGGAACGGTCACGACGACCGCGAACTCATCGGCATCGCGCCGCACCGCCAGAGAACCGTGCGCCTCCTCGATCCGTCGCCGAACCCCCTCGAGGCCGGATCCGTCGTGATCGAGCGGCGCGTCGGGCATCCTGTCGTTCGCGATCTCGTATCGCCAGGAATCACCGATCCGTGCCAGCACCAGCCGCGCGCGACGGCCACCCCCGTGGCGCAGCACATTCGTCGTGGTCTCCCGGATCACCGGCCCCAGCGCAGTCCCCGGTGCGGCATCGGCATCCGGATCGATCACGGCCTCGACGGTGAGACCCGCTGCGGTCAGGAGATCCCGCGCGTTGGCGAGCTCATCGCCGAGCGGAACGGACCGGAAGCGGGTCGCGAGGTCTCTGGTCCCCTGCCGCGCCTCGTCGACACTGAGTCGCGCGGCCCGGAGCTGTTCCATCCCGGCCTCCGCATCGGTCGGCAGGAGCCGCTCCGCGAGTTCCAGCTGCAACGCGATGACCTGGAGATGATGCCCCTGCAGGTCGTGCACGTCGGTCGCCACCCGCAGGCGCTCCTGCGTCGCGGCGAGCTTGGCCTCGGAAGCGCGGGCCCGGTCGAGCGTGACCAGGACATCCCACCACCAGAGCGAGCTCACGGTCATCGCCGGCAGCAGGACGGCATACACGGCGGGCAGCCAGAACGGGAGGCCCGTGTCGAGGCCTCTCGCGGTGGAGTCCACCACCGTCAGGGCCACGAGCAGCAGGGTCGCCGTCGCGGCCACACGCATCCGGATTCCGCGCGGCCATCGCAGGAGCACGAAGAACTGCGCGACCGGCATGGCCGCGAGCGCCCAGCTCCCGACCGCCGCCCCCGCCACCACTCCGTATGCGACAGCAACCAGGAAGGGCACGGCCAGGCGCCCCCAGGCGATGCCGGGACCCGCGTCGATACGGCTGCGGTAGTCGGCGAGCAACAGCATGGTCGAGGCACACCAGAGCACGCCACCGAGCGCGACGACGAGGATCGCGCCACCGCGCATATCGACGGCGGCGGTGATGCCGGTCCACGCGACGACCAGCATCAGCTCGAAGAACACCACGGCGCTCGCGGTGTACCACCAGGTGGCGGTGATGCCCCGGGCGAGCTGGCGGGAGCCGGGCGTCGGATCGGCGACGGGGAGGGGCGGGACGGAACTCACGCTCCCACGATAGAGGCGTGACACATGTCACGGGATCACCGTGCGAACCGCAGGGGAACAGGTGACGGGCCGACACTGCCGCCACGGCTGCTCCTCGGCTGGACTGGAGTCATCGCAGCGGAGACGCCGCTCGCACCGACAGCAGGGAGCACCCCATGAACCTCATCGAGACCTTCCAGAACCTGGTCGCCCAGGTCCCCGAGCTCGTGCAGCCGCTCATCGTCGCCCTCGCCGGCGCGATCCCCTTCATCGAGGGCGAGGGCGCGGTGAGCATCGGGATCCTCGGCGGCATCCCCCCGGTGGTCGCGGCGATCGCCGCGATGGTCGGCAACTTCCTGTGCGTCGCGGTGCTGGTGCTGGCGAGCTCCGGTGCGCGTCAGGCGGTCCTGAACCGCTCGCGTGCCAGGAACGCTGTCCTCGCCGGCGGCGGCACGACGGAAACGGCACCGGCAGCGGAAGCCGTCGACTCCGAGCGCGGTTCCGCCCGGAAGGAGAAGTTCCAGCGCGCCTTCGAACGCTACGGCGTACCCGGCGTCAGCCTGCTCGGCCCGCTCCTGCTGCCGACACAGTTCACCGCGACGATGCTCGCCGCCTCCGGCATCGGGAAGGCGCGCATCCTCTTCTGGCAGGCCATCGCCATCATCGGCTGGACGACCGTCGTCGCCGTGATCATCGGCAGCGCGGTGTACGCGATCCGCTGATCGTCCGGGGGCGCGAGACGTCGTCGCGCCCCCTCTCGTTTAATACATGAGTACATGAATTCAGGGTTTTCTGTATGATCGAGTGCGTGACGACCGCTCTCGCATCGCTGACCCACACGTCCGCCGTCGCTCGCCTGGGACACGCACTCTCCGACCCGACCCGCGCCGGCGTGCTCCTCGCTCTGCGCGAAGCCCCCGGCTACCCCGCTGATCTGGCCGAAGCCCTCGGCGTCTCCCGCCAGGCCCTGTCGAACCACCTCGCCTGTCTCCGCGGCTGTGGGCTCGTCGAGAGCGTGCCTGATGGGCGTCGCAGCAGCTATCGTCTCGCCGACCGTCACCTCGCACCGGCCCTCGACATGCTCCTGCGGGTCACCCTCATCGTCGAACCGGACTGCTGTTCGGGTGAAGGATGCACCTGCTGATGTCCTCGACGCTCACCGACGCGCGTCGGGAGACCCTGCATCGTCGCATCCGCCTCCTCGTCGGTGTCACGATCGGCTACAACGTGGTCGAGGCGATCATCGCGATCACGGCGGGGACGGTCGCATCGTCCGCGGCTCTCATCGGCTTCGGGCTGGACTCGACGATCGAGGTGCTGTCCGCGGCCGCCGTCGCCTGGCAGTTCACCCGCCGCGATCCGGAGCGCTGGGAGAAACCCACCTTGCGCGTGATCGCCGTGGCGTTCTTCGCCCTCGCCGCCTACGTCACCGCGACCTCCGTGACCGCGCTGGTCACGGCCGAGCGCCCGGAGCACAGCACGATCGGCATCATCCTCACGGCGGTCAGCGTCGCGGTCATGCCGTTCCTGTCGTTCGCCGAACGTCGCGCGGGCCGGGAGCTCGGATCGGCGACGGCGGTCGCGGACTCGAAGCAGACTCTCATCTGCACGTACCTCTCCGCCGCCGTGCTGATCGGCTTGGTCGCCAACTCGCTGCTGGGGTGGTGGTGGGCCGATGCCGTCGCCGGACTCGTGATCGCCGCCTTCGCCGTGCGCGAGGGCATCGAGGCCTGGAAGGGCGACGCCTGCGCCACCTCGATCGGAATGCTCCTCGAGAACGACGACGACCACGGCCACGGCCACTGACTGCTGGCGCCCACAGCGCCTAGGTTGGGGAGATGGATGCCGCTCCTCTCACGCCTGCCGGAGACCTGCGCGGACGCACGGTGCTGGTCACCGGGGCGAACGCGGGCATCGGCTACTGGTGCGCCGAGCAGCTGGCCGCTCGCGGAGCCCGCGTGTTGTTGGGCTGCCGCTCATCGGAGCGCGCGCAGACGGCGGCCTCGGCGATCCGGAGCCGCGTGCCGGATGCCGAGCTGCACGTGCTGGCGCTCGACCTCGGCTCGCTCGACAGCATCACTCACGCCGCTGCGGAGGTGGGCGAGCGGATCGATGTGGTGATCTGCAACGCGGGGGTGAAGGCGGCCGACCCTGCGGCGCGTACGAGCGACCGCTTCGACCTCATGGTGGGCACCAACTTCCTCGGCCACTTCGCCCTCGTGGCGCAGCTCGAACCGCTCTTCACACCGGATGCCCGCGTGGTCGCGGTGGGCTCGATCGCACACCGTTTCGCGCGGCTCGACCCCGCGCCCCTCGACGCCCCGTGGAGCGGTTCCTCGCTCCGCCAGTACGGACGCTCGAAGGCCCTGTTGATGGCCTTCGCTTTTGAGCTCGCACGGCGTTGGTCGGACTCTTCGCGGTCGGCGGTCGTCGCGCACCCGGGCTATGCCGTCGACCCGCTCACTCCCCCGCGCCCCGGCCTCGCCCACGTCTCCGGTTTCCTCCGCGCCCTGACGGCGCCCACTCGGATGCTCGTGCAGGGCAAGGACGGCGGAGCGCTGCCCATCGTGCACGCAGCGACCTCCGCGGAGGTCGTGAACGGCGACTACTGGGGACCGGGTGGACTGCTCGAGTTCCGTGGGTCACCACGACGAGTGACAGCTTCGGACGAGGTCCGCTCCCCCACGACCGGAGCCGCGGTGTGGGCGGCCGCCGAGCGTCTCACCGGGGTGCGCCCCTGACGAGAAGGCTCACCCGTCGGCATCAGTCCTCGAGGGGCTCCGGGCTCTCCTGCGGTGTGACCCGCACACGGGAGATGCGACGACGATCCAGGGCCATGACCTGAATCGAGGCACCGGGTACCTCGACGGTGTCGCCGACGACCGCGAGGCGACCCAACTGCTCGGTCACGAAACCTGCGATCGTGTCGGACGAGCCCCGCGGCATCGCCAGCCCGGTCGCCTCCTCGAAGTCCTGCAGGTTGAGCCGCCCGTCGAGTCCCTCTTCCGCGGAGAAGTACTCCTCGGCGTCGTATTCGTCGAAGATCTCACCGACGACCTCCTCGACGAGGTCCTCCAGCGTGACGAGACCGTCCGTGCCGCCGTACTCGTCGACGACGACCGCGATGTGGTGCCCTTCGGCCCGCATCCGCGTCAGCGTGGGCAGAACGCGCGCGCTGGAGGGGATGTACGGGATGTCGCGGACGAGCGCACGGAGCGGACGCGCTGGGTCGTCGGATGACGCCTCGAACAGGTCCCGCACGTGGACGAACCCCGCGATGTCGTCGATGGACGTGTTCGAGACGGGGTAGCGCGAATACGGGAGGTCCCGCACCTGGGCCAGCACATCACCGACGTTGGCATCTTCGTCGAGGGCCACGACCTCCGGCCGCGGTCGCATGACCTCGCTGACCTGGCGTCCCCGCAAGGACAGCACATCGTCGAGGATGCGGCGTTCATCTTCGGGCAGACCCTGGTGGCTCGCGACGATGTCGCGCACCTCCTCGTCGGTCATCTCGTCGCCCATCTTCCTGGGATCACCGCCGAGCAGTCGCACCAGCGCGTCGGTCGACACGGAGAGCAGCCAGATCACGGGACGCATGATCACCGCGAACCCGTTGAGAGCGGGAGCCACGGCGTATGCGAACTGGGCGTTGCGCTGGATCGCGAGCCGCTTGGGCACGAGTTCTCCGAGCACGAGCGACAGGTAGGCGATCACGAGGGTGAGGATGACAGTTGCGATCGTGAGGGCGAGTGCGGGGGCGAGGCCCCACGACTCCAGCAACGGCGCCAAGGACGGTGCGATCGATGTGGCGCCGTACGCGGCCGAGGCGAAGCCCGCGACCGTCACGCCGATCTGCACAGCCGAGAGGAAGGTGTTGGGGTTGCGGGCGAGTGCCGCGACCTTCGCCCCACGGCGGCCCCGTTGCCCGATCGCGTTGATCTGGCTCTCGCGGAGCGTGACCAGGGCCATCTCCGTCGCAGCGAAGACACCGCCGATCAGCACGAACGCGAAGACGAGGGCGATGTTCCAGAGCAGGTCGCCCATCAGCGGGCCGCCTCGTCTGTGGTGGGATGAGCGCCCGGGATGAACCGGGCGCTCGTACTGTCAGAGTCCGAAGAGTCAGAACAGCGCTGCGCGCTCAAGAGTGCTCCTTGTGGGTAGGGGTGGTGCCGGTGGAAGAGGTGACCTCGCCGGGGGTGCGACGGGTCTTGAGGAGGCTCGCGGCGGTGGCCACCGCGATGGTCGCGCCGATGAACAGCAGGGAGAACCAGATCGGGATCTCCGGCGCCCACTCGACGCCCTGGCCGCCGTTGATGAATGGCAGCTCGTTGACGTGCAGCGCGTGCAGGACGAGCTTGACTCCGATGAATCCGAGGATGACGGCGAGGCCCTGAGCCAGGTACACCAGACGCTCCAGCAGTCCTCCGATGAGGAAGTACAGCTGGCGCAGACCCATGAGCGCGAAGGCGTTCGCCGTGAAGACGATGTAGGCCTGGTCGGTGAGACCGTAGATCGCGGGGATCGAGTCGACGGCGAACACGAGGTCGATGAACCCGATGGCGATGATCGTGAGCAGCATCGGCGTGACGAAGCGCTTGCCGTTCTTCACCACTGTGAGCCGGTCGCCGTTGTACTCGTCGCTGACGGGCAGATGACGGCGGACGAACGTCATGAACCGTCCGTTCGCGGGGTTGCTCTCATGGTTGCTGAACGCCTGGCGATACGCGAGCACGAGGAGCAGGGCGCCGAACAGGTAGAAGATCCACGAGAAGTTCTCGATGAGCGTCGCGCCGATGGCGATGAAGATCCCTCGCAGGATCAGCGCGATCACGATGCCGATCATCAGCACCTTCTGCTGGTACTTCTTCGGCACGGCGAAGCCGGTCAT
Organism: Microbacterium sp. ZOR0019; assembly: GCF_000800925.1. Lineage (NCBI taxonomy): Bacteria > Bacillati > Actinomycetota > Actinomycetes > Micrococcales > Microbacteriaceae > Microbacterium > Microbacterium sp. ZOR0019. The sequence goes on from NZ_JRKC01000017.1 coordinate 9,978, forward strand.
CACGATCAGGAAGACGAAGAGGTTGTCGATCGACAGCGCCTTCTCGGTGAGGTAGCCGGCGAAGTACTCGCCGCCGAACGTCCAGCCGGAGAAGACGCTGATCCCGACGCCGAACAGCAGCGCGAGGCTGATGTAGAAGATCGACCAGCGCGCCGACTCCGCGATCGTCGGCTCGTGCGGGGTGCGAACGTGGGAGAAGAACTCGTACACGAAGAAAGCGATCGTGATCGCGATCGTGATGATCCAGATCAGCGGGGTGATATCCAAATGAGGGCTCCAGACTCGGGGTACGACCGTACCGCCAAAGTCTTCTCCATTCCGTGAAACAGGAACCGGTGGCCCGGGATGCGACGTGCATCCGTAATGACGATCCCACCGTGTCGGAGTACTCCCCTTGGGAGATCCCAGAGTACGAGGACACCCTTTGGGGTTCCTGTGGATTGGCCGGGAATGCGGCGGAGGGGCGGCTACTCCGGGTCGGAGCGGACGAGACCCCGTTCTTCCGCGCGGTCGATCATGCCGCTGAGCACATCGTCGAAGAGAGCCACGAGCACGCTTCTGGTCTCCACCACGTCACGTTCGATCAGCGCCATGCGAAGTGCTTCGACGCACGCGGAGACGGCCTCCGCGTCGAAGGCATCACGAGCGTGCTGAGCGAATCGGCGGATCTGGGGGTCGAGACGCTCGATGGCAGCTGCGCGCGCAGCGTTGCCTTCGATGCGGGCGAACCCGGTCGCGAGGGATCGGAGCGCGATACCGAAGCCGGCCACGTCACGCACGTGGGCGGCCGCGACCACCTCGTCCGCGAGCGCGGTCAGGTGCGCGAGGTCATCGGCCTCGATCACCGCCTTCGCATGACGGAGGGAACCGATCCAGATGTCGCCGAAGAGGTCGACGGCGTTGCGGACTCGTTCGAGATCGATCGGGGCCACCCGCGTGTAGCGGTTGCGCTGCATCTCGACGAGGCCGTGATCGGCCAGACGGTCGAGCGCGTGGCGGATCGGAGTCTTCGACGTGCCCAGGCGCTCGGCGAGGTCATAGTCGCGCAGACGTTCGCCCGGGGGCAGTTCACCCGAGATGATCGCGTCCTGCAAGCGGGCATAGGCCTCGTCGCTCATGGACCTGCGCTCGAGCGGTCCACCCGACAGTGCCACATGTCCTCCAGCGAGAGAGAAAGAACGTAGAACCTGACGTTCTACCCGCTGTGCAATATATCGCATTGCTTTGTGCCGGTCAGGCGGAGATTCGATATCCCGCGGCGAAGCCGAACGCCATCGGAGTCGCGGCTATCGGAAGCGCGTGAGGCTGTGAGCACGTGCAGGTTGGGAGCGTAGCGTCACAGACGAACCCCCGCTGGCGAAGGCCGTCTCCGACGACGTCCGGCTATCGACGACGGGGTCGCAGAACACGGCGCCGCCGCAGAGGTCAGCGTCGGAGAAGAAGTCATCATGGACGGCATCCGTCCGACCACCCGCAGGCGCCCCCCGGACAATGCGTCGCGCCCATCGAGCACCTTCACCGAACTGTCACAGCAGGTGCGCGGGCTCGGCTTGCTGCATCGCCGGTACGGCTACTACTGGACCAAGCTCATCGCCGCCCCCCTCATCGTGGCAGGGTGCCTGTTCGCGTTCGCGTGGATCGGCGACACCTGGTGGCAGCTGTTCACGGCAGCAGTCCTGGCGGTCGTCTTCACACAGATCGCCTTTCTCGGGCACGATGCCGCGCATCGACAGATCTTCGTGTCCGGCCGGTGGAACGACTGGGTCAGCCTGATCCTCGGCGACCTCCTCGTCGGCATGAGCTATGGGTGGTGGCAGCACAAGCACACGCGTCACCACGCCAACCCGAACAGGATCGGATCCGACCCCGACATCGAACTACCGGTGATCGCGGTCTCACCCGAGGCGGCGAGGCGACACCACGGGGTCGTCCTCACCTGGCTTCGTGGACACCAGGGAGTGCTGTTCTTCCCGATCCTGCTCTTCGAGGGTCTCTCGCTGCACGCGTCGAGTCTTCGCCGCGTGGTCGTGCCTGGGCGGCTCGAACGCCGGTGGGCCGAGATCGCTTTCCTCAGCGTCCGCATGATCGGCTACCTGGTGCTCGTGTTCATCGTGCTCTCCCCGGGGGTCGCCTTCGTGTTCCTCGCGGTCCAGTTGGGACTGTTCGGGTTCTACATGGGCATCGCGTTCGCCCCGAACCACAAGGGGATGCCGGTGGTCCCGCGGGACATGACCCTGGACTTCCTCCGACGCCAGGTGGTGATGAGCAGGAACGTCCGGGGCAGTCGCTTCCTCGACATCGCGATGGGCGGACTGAATTTCCAGGTCGAGCACCACCTGTTCCCGTCGATGCCGCGCCCACACCTGCGCCGCGCCGCACCCGTCATCGCCGAGTACTGCCGAGCTCATGGCGTTCCCTACACGCAGGTCGGCCTGTTCACCTCCTATGCGATCGTGGTGCGCTACATCAACCGCGTCGGGCTCGGCGAACGCGACGTGTTCACCTGCCCACTCGTCGAACAGCGGAACATCGGTGCCGCGGTCGCGTGAGTGACCGTGACACCCGCGGAGCTCTCTCGGTGAACGAGGAAAGCGCCCGGGATAGGGTGCCGGGATGAAGTGGATCCTCTACGACGTCGGCGGCGTCCTCGAACTCATCGATGACAACGACGCCCCGGCGCGGGGAGCAGAGAGTTGCGGGATCCGCGCGGTTCTCCACCGCGACAACGCCACGACGATCGCAGCGATCGAACGGTTCTTGGCGAACTGATCGTTCGCGGCGGAGGCGAATACGGCGAAGATCAGGGCCTCTGGCCTCCGCCGGGGCCTCCGCTCGATCCGCCGCCCGGCCCGCCACCCGCGTTCCCCGCGAGGGCCTCACCCTCGGTGACCGTCACCTCGGCGTCTCCGTTCACGGTCACGGTGTACGTGCCGCCGTCGACGAGATCCGCGGACGAGAGCACCACGGTCGCGAAGTCCTTCTCCGCAGTGAAGGAGACGAGAGCCGTGCCGGTCGAATCGAGCACCTCCACCACGTCCCCTTGGCCACCGCTTGCGAGCGCGGCGATCCACGACTGCGGCGAGTCCGCGTCCGGCGACTCCGCCATGCCGGAGCTGCCGATGGCGACGAGGCTGCCGCCGCTGACCGTGAGAGCACCGTTCGAGTCGAGCGCGCCGTTGCCGTCCGAAGTCGGACCGAACACGGTGGTCGAGCCGCCGGTGATGGTTATCGAGCCGTTGGAGTCGAGGCCGTCGCCGTCCGCATCGACCACGAGCGTGCCGCCGCTGATGGTGAGAGTCTCGCCGGAGTCGGCCATCCCGCCGCCCGCGGCGCTGTCCGCGGCGCCCGCGGCGTTGATGCCGTCATCGGACGCCGTCAGATCGATGTCGCCGCCCTCGATGACGATGTCGACTCCTTCGACGGCTTCGTTCGACTCGGTGACCGTGACCGTTCCTCCGGCAATCGCCAGAGCGGCATCGGCGTGCAGGCCGTCTCCCTGCGCGGTGACAGTGAGGTCGCCGCCGGTGATGACCACGTCGGATACCGCATCCAGTCCGTCATCTCCTGCGGTCGCATCGACGGTGCCGCCCGCGACGACGATGTACCCGCGGGTCTCCTCTTCGTCGTTGTCGCTCGTGAGGGTGTCTCCCCCGGCGGTGAGAGTGAGCGTGCCGCCCTCGATCGACAGCGAGTCCTTCCCGCGCAGAGCGTCATCGACGGCGTCCACGGTGATCGTGCCCGACAGGATCGCGAGGTCGTCCGTGCTGGTGATGCCGTCGTTGCCGTTCCCGGTGACGGTGAGCGTCCCGGTGCCGGTGATCGTGAGATCGGCCGAGCTGTAGAGCGCCGCATTGGCGTCGGCGTCCTCCGAGTACGACGACGCATCCGACAGGGTGTTGGTCGTGCCCTCGGCGAGGAAGACGGCGACATCGTCGGCGGTGCGCACGTCGATCGCCGCACCGTCTGCGTTCGCGATGTCGACGCCGTCGAGGATCAGCACGACCTGGGCATCATCCGGTGCCGACACCACGACCGAACCGTTCAGCGAACCGGAAAGCCGATACACCCCGGCGTCGGTGATGGTGACCGTCCCGCCCTCGACGGTGACCGCGGAACTCGACGAGGTCGCGCCGTCACCGGCCAAGGCGACGTTGACGGCATCGGCTTCCGACCACTCGTCATCGCGGACGACCGTCGCATTCTCGTTGGCGGCGAGCACGGCTTCGGCACCGTCGGCGGTCGTCGCAGACACCGTCGTCCCGGTCGTCCCGGCATCGGTGGATGTCGAGGCGGGCGTCGCGGTGACGGCGCAGCCGGCGAGGACGATCGCCGCGAGCCCGAGGGGGATGGCGGGCAGGATCAGGCGGCGTGTACGCATGGGGTCTCCTCTGTATCGGCGATGTCGGCGGGATCGGTGTGAGGGCGGGGTGCGGCGTCTGCGAGGGGCCCGCGGAGCAGCCTCGACCACTTGTTACGGGGGAGATCGGGATGCAGGGCGGCGAGGCCGGTGGCGTACTTGCTGATGCGGACCGGGCGGTGTCCCGCGCGCCAGAGAGCACGGTCGAAATCGGACGCGGCGGAGCCGGACTTCGTCTCGATGATCGTGAGCCCCGGCACAGCGAGCGTCCTTCCCGACACGTCCCGCCACTCGAGACCGGTGTCGATGGTCGAGCGCGCCGAGCCGTCCGACGCGACCAGGGTGGCGCGACGATAGCGGGTCGTGAGTCGCATGTGCAGGTCGTCCGCGCGGGCGCTGTCGATCCCGATCGCATCGAGGCCGTCGGCGGCGTAGGAGCGGGCATCATCGGTGAGGATGCGGCGGTCGGCCACCCGGTACTCGATGCGGTCCTTCACCGTGGCGCTGCGCGCACCGCGCGTCTTCAGCTCGAGGTAGGCCGACCCCGATTCGACGTAGGTCCGGCTGCGGATCTTGAACCGCCGCCGCCGGGGCTGCGCGGCGAGACGGAAGCTGAGCAGATCCGGCGTGTCGAAGTAGACCGTCTCGTACCCGAAATCCCGGACCCCTTGGGTGTCGAGGACTCGGGTCCGAGGGTCGAACGTGTTGATCACCCGCTGGGCATCATCGCGCGGGACCACGTACTTGCGGTCGACACGAGTCTGCAGCGCCGCTTCGGCGATGAGCTGTTCGAGGTCGACCGCGTCGAATCGGTCGAGGGCGAGGCCGGTCATCGGACACCACCTGCGACGGGCGTCTCCGGTGCGGCGGCGGCTGTGCGCGTGACGCGGGGCAGGCTGAATCGGACGTCTACGAGAGTGGTGTCATCGACGAGGTCGAGCGACTGCACGGTCAGCGAGGTCACGGTGGCGTTGAGCCGGCGCTCCAATTCGACGCGCAGCTCCGCCTCATCGGCGATCGCACGGTCGACGTGGATGATCTGATGACGCGATCGAGCGAGCAGCGCCGGGTGGTCCGCCACCCAGAGCACGACGAGCACCAGCGCCATCAGCGCGATCGGGATCCACGGTTCCGCCGAGGGCAGGCCGGCGACGAGCCCGATGGCCAGGGCCGCGAAGTAGTAGGCGACCTCGCGCTGCGAGATCTCCGACGAGCGGAGTCGGATGATCGACAGTACTCCGAAGAGGCCGAGCCCGAGACCTGCGGCGATCTCCGCCGATCCCAGGACCGTGGTGACGGCGAGGACACCGATGTTGACGCCGAGAAACGCGACCACGAGGTCGCGGCGGCGGTGGCGGCGGTAGTAGACGGCCAGGCTGAGGATCACCGCGGCGACCAGGTCGGCGGCGATCAGGAGCAGGGAGGCGTTCATCGGGAAGCCCTTTCGAGATGCGGTACGTGTGCCTCCATACGACCGCCCGCACCTTCACGCTTCCTAAGACGCTCCTTTGGCGCGGAGAAGTCTTCGAAGATGACGTGGCGCTGGACCTGGTAGCTCAGCAGGAAGAGCGCAGCCTCGGTCACGACTTTGGCGACTGGCATGGACATGCCGAAGCTGGTCAGGGCTTGCATCCACATGATGTTCGACAGGAGCAGCAAGACCGCGAAGAGGCCGTAACGCAACGCCTGCGCGCGTCCGCGTCCGGAGGATGCGGAGAACACGAAACGCCTGTTCACTGCGAAGTTCACCGTGGCGCTCAGAAGTCGCGCTGCGACGATCGAGACGACCAGCCAGCCCGAACCGGCCGGGAGCAGCGCAACGAGCACCAGCAACGCGACCGAGTCGACGAGGAACGCCAGCAGCGAGGATCCGGCGAAGGCCAGCAGGGGGAGAGTGACCCGCACGGAATCCACGAGCGGCCGGAAGTGACTCGAGGCATTGTGCTCGAGATACACCGTCTCGATCGGGACCTCGCGCGCGGAGTGACCTGAACGGCGCACTCGCAGCAGCATCTCGATCTCGTAGTCGAAGCGTTCACCGGGGACGGTTCCGGCCCAGTCCCTCATCGAGGAGGGGATGCCCCTCAAGCCTGTCTGCGTATCGGAGGCATGCCAGCCGGCGGCCACACGGAACAGCCCTCGCGCGACCGCATTGCCGACTCGGCTGCGGACCGGCACGTCTCCGCGCAGATCGCGGGCACCGAGGATGAGGACCGGCGCTCCGTCCTCCGCATCCGCGCCCAGCTCGTCGCAGATCCGGAGGATGTCGCCGGGTGTGTGCTGTCCGTCTGCATCAGCGGTGACGATGTCCTCGTCGGGATGAGCGGCGGCGAGGTAGGCGAACCCCGTCTTCAGCGCCGCACCCTTGCCGCGATTGTGGGCGTGATGGAGGACTGTCGCCCCCGCATCGTTCACGGCGTCGAAGACTCGGGCGTACTCGGGGCCGCTGCCGTCGTCGACCACGACCACCTCGATTCCGGGTCGAAGTTCGCGCAGCCTGCGAACGAGAGGCAGCAGGTGCGCACCCGGTTCGTACGAAGGGATCAGGATGATCATGATCTCATCCCGCCACGTAGAGGATGTCGCTGGTGCCGCGCTCCCCGCCGTTCGAGGGCTGGTTCACCACCTCGCCGTTGAAGTACATCGTCGACGACCCTCCGCCGTCGAGGTTGTAGGCGGTCGTCGCGCCGAGACCCGTCATGATGTCGGCGAGCTCGCTGAGCGTGACGCCCCTGCTGTATCCCTCGTCCCGTCCGTCGACGACGACGAAGACGTAGTGGTTGTCGTCGATGATCCCGACCGCCGTGCGCGGCTGATCTCCCTGGATGGAGTGATTGCCGACGTTGGTGTCGACCTCGACATCCTCGATGCCGTCGACCACGCTGCCGTCCTCGACGATGGCGGGTCCGAACGACAGGGTGTTCCAGACGCCGGCGGCGACGAGATCATCCGCGGTCGTCGCCGTCTCGTCGTACACCTCGACGTGCCCGTCCGTGTAGAACGCGAGTCCCTCTCTCGCTCCGTCATCGCGGTAGACGACGCCGTTGCGGATCTCGATGCCCGTCGTGCGGAAGCCGCAGTAGTCGCCGTTGATCGCGAAGATCGCCTCGTTGTCCGCCGCGATCTCGCTCGTCGTCTCCGTGATGTTCTCGCCGAACTGGTCCTTCGCGAATGCCGAGCGGATCTGGGTCGCGTCGTCGACCACGACGTCGGCGACGTAGGAGGTCACCGTGTCCGAACCGCTCCCGGAGGTCACCTTCGTGAGCGAGATCGTGGAATCGCCGTCCGTGTACGAGGTCGCGGTGGTCACGGCCGCGGTGTCGTCACTCGTCGAGTCCGACGCAGCCGACGAAGTCGTCGAGTTCTCTGCCTCGTACGCCGAGACGTCGGAGATCTCGACATGCTCGATCAGGAAGCGATCGACCGCCCATGCCGCTGTCCCGCCGGTGGCGAGGAGCATGGCGAGGCCGCCGGCGATGATCGCGGTGCGCACGCGCCGGCGTCTTCTCCCCCGTCCGGGCATCGCGGGAGTCTCGCCTGCAGGAGAGGGGACGGGGTCGGAGCTGTGCGTCGTGTCCATCCCTCATGGATACGCGCGCGCTCTTGATCGCTCTTTACGCACACCTAAGAGAAGACAAAGAGCGACGATCAACCGCTCCGTGGGTCACAGCGGCAGGCGGATGGTGAACACCGTCTCCCCCGGCCTGCTCCGCACGGTGATATCGCCCTGATGCGCAGCGACGATCGCGTGCACGATCGACAGTCCGAGTCCAGTACTGCCCGCTTCACGACTGCGCGCCTGATCTCCCCGCGCGAATCGGTCGAACAACCGGTCCTTCATCGCGGGGTCGATCCCTGGCCCGTCGTCGACGACCTCGATGAGAGCGTCACCGTCGCGCGCTCGAAGTGACGTGGTCACCACGGTGCCCGGAGCTGTGTGGACGCGCGCGTTGCGCAAGAGGTTCGCAAGGACCTGCCGGAGACGGTTCTCATCTCCGAGGACGGAGATCGGAGCTTCCGGAACGTCGAGAAGCCAGCTGCGGCTGCCGTCCGCGGCATGCGCATCGCTGACCGCGTCGATCGCGAGGAGGGTGAGGTCGACCGGCTCACGACGCACCGGCTGCCCCGCATCGAGGCGGGCGAGGAGAAGGAGGTCGTCGACCAGTTCCGCCATGCGCGCAGATTCGGCGGCGATCCGACTCAGCGAGCGCTGCTGCATCTCGGTCATCGGTACCCCCTCACCGAGCGACAGCTGGGCGTACCCTCGGATCGACGCGAGCGGAGTGCGCAGCTCATGGCTCGCATCCGCGATGAAGCGCTTCAAGCGCTCCTCGCTGAGCTGGCGTGAGGCGAGCGCCGCCTCGATGTGGCCGAGGAGGGTGTTCAGCGAGTCTCCGACGCGCCCGACCTCCGTGCGGACGTCGGTGTCGGGCTCGGTCACGCGTTCCGGAATGTGGACGGCGCCCTCCGCGAGCGGACGCCCCGCGACGCGCTGTGCGACCTCTGCCACCCTGTCCAGCGGACGCAGCGTGCGTCGCACGATCAATGCCAGCGCGAGCAGCACGAGAAGGAGCGTCACACTGCCGACGGTCACGAGGATGGCCGTAAGGGCGCCCGTCGTGGCCGTGACGTCGGACAGGGAGATGCCCGCGATCAGGGTCGTGTCGCCGTTCTGCTGCGCGGCCACCCGGAACGCGCCGAGTTCTCCGCCGAGGTCGATGGTCGTGGGCACCCGCGGGGGGGAACTCGTGTGCCTCGATCGTTTCCTCTTGACTGTCCGTCAGCGCGATCTGAGTGCCGTCCGCCGCGACGATGAACCCGCTCGTGACGGCACCGTTCCCATCCAGCTCGATCTGGATGGTTCCGACGCGGGGAGCAGGCCCTGCTCCGTCTGTGCCACCATCCGGTCTCACGGGATCTCCGCCCGGGGCCCCGCTGCCCGCGGCGAACTGGAGTCCTTCGAGGACCTGACGGTCCAGACGCTCGTAGACGAACGATCGGAGGGACAGCACCGTCGCGATGCCCGCGACGACGAGACCGGCGGCGACCAGTGCAGCGACGGCGACGACGAGCTTGCGCCGCAGAGTCCACCGGTGTCCGATCATCGGGCGGGCTTGATCGTGTATCCGACGCCGCGGACCGTGTGGATGAGCGGCTCACCGATCGTGTCGATCTTCTTGCGCAGATAGGAGATGTAGATCTCCACGACGCTCGACGTGCCGCCGAAATCGTAGCTCCAGACCTGGTCGAGGATCTGAGCCCGGCTGAGCACGCGCCTCGGGTTCTGCATGAGATAGCGCAGGAGCTCGAACTCCTTCGCCGTCAGCTTGATCGGCTGCCCCGCTCTCTCCACCTCGTAGGTCTCCTCGTCGAGGACCAGATCGTCGACCTGCAGGCGGGCGTCGTTCTCGACCGCTGCAGCCACGTGCCGGCGCGCCATGCCTCGGAGCCGCACGACCACTTCCTCGAGATTGAAGGGTTTGGTGAGATAGTCGTCGCCGCCCGCGCTGATGCCGGCGATCCGGTCCTCCACGGCGTCCTTGGCGCTGAGGAACAGCACGGGCACCTCGTTGCCCGCCGAACGGAGACGCTTGAGCACTTCCATCCCGTCGAGACCCGGCATCATGATGTCGAGCACGACCAGATCGGGGGCGAACTCGCGGATGCGATTCAGTGCCTCCTGCCCGTTCGCGGCCGTGCGTGCGTCCCATCCCTCGCTCTCCATGGCCATCCGCAGGAGGTCGCTGAGGTTGGCCTCGTCATCCACCACGAGCACCCGGATCGGTGACCCGTCCGGTCGAGTCATCACGGTGCGGTCGCGGGGCCCTGTCATCCCTCCAGCATCCCGGGTCATCACGAGGAGCGCCAGTGGCGGGGTACCGAGATCTGCACCGAGCATCGTGCCGAGTGAGCGAGCTTGGTCACGGGGTTCCTCCGGCGCTCGTACCCCGCTGACTCACGGAGTCCCCGGTGAGCATGCTCGAGATCGCGTCGGCCTCTGCCTGGATCGTGTCGGCGTCGACGAGATCGCCGGCCGCGTCGGTGAGGAGCGTGACGAGGTCATCCAGGTAAGCCCCCGCGTCGCCGCTGTCGTAGATCGCCTCGATCTGATCGTCAAGAGCGTCTTCGTAGAGCGCCTGGAACGTGTCGTTCTCGAGGAAGCGGGATACGAGCACGTTGTCTCCGCCCATCATCCCGGTGCGCGGACCCCCTGCGCCCCCACCGGGAGCGCCCAAGGGAGCATCCGTCGGCATACCGTCCGGCATCTCCCCCGAATCCACCGCTCCGGGGCCATCCGTGCCGCCGGGAGGCATCATCCGTTCGCCGTCTGCGCCACCGGGTTGGGCTCCCGGCGCGCCTGCGCCCATCCCTCCCAAGCCCCCGTAAGAGAGATTCTGATCCCACGCCACGATCGTCATGAGACCGGTCTCCGGGGCGTAGTGCAGGTATGAATTGTTGCCCGGCCCGTCGATGTCGTCGGAGTTCGAGACGAGGTCCTGCACGGCGAGATAGTCGGCGAAGGCCTGCACGTCGAGGTAGTCCGAGAGCTGGGCTTCGAACTCCTCGTCGGTGGAGTTGTTGACGAAGTCAAGGAAGGCGATCAGTGGCGCGTAGGCCTCGTCCTGTGAGAGGTCGTCCGCGTCGAACTTCACGTCGAAGACGTCGAGATAGTCGTCGCTGCTGTCGCCGCGATAGGAGTAGTCACCGCTGGAATCCGCCTTGTAGGTGATCCCGGTGCCGCCGAAGGCATCCTCGTTCCACGCCTCGTCGTCGGGCACGTCGATCACGAGCCGCAACTGCTCGTCGCTGCCGTTCACGCTCAACCGTGTGAACGCCGCATCCTCGCCGGCGACGCCGGCCTGATCGATCGCGTAGAGAGCAACCGCCTCGTTCAAGGAGGTCTCGGAGTTGTTCCCGCGGACGACGAAGTCGCTGCGTCCGGAGAATTCCTGACCGTCGACGTACTTGTCGAGCCTGATCAGCCAGGGAAGGCCCGCGGGATCATCCGCGGAGACCGTGCCCTCGCCCTCGCCGAGCGGGTCGTCTTCAGGCGCCTCGGTATCCGCGTTCGTGGCGGCCCCTCCGCGATCGCCGAGGAGGCTGCGCAGACTCGAATTGCCCTTGAGTCGCAGCCCGACGTCTTCGAAGGTTTCCCCGTCGATCGTGACGGTCGCAGTGATCCACTCCTTCTCGTCCGTCTGCGCGTAGGCGTCGATCATCGCTTCGTAGTCGGCCTCGTCGTACTCGATCGAGATCGTGTGCAACTCCTCTGTGTCGAAGAACGAGGAGGAGCTGCTCGACGTCGTCCCTTCCGCTTCCGCCACCGAACAACCCGCGACGAGGATGCCCACGGCGAGGACGCCGGCGGCTACCCATCCGGCTCGCGCCGCCCTCGTACGGGTGGGGTGTGCTGTCGTCGGATTCAGCTTCAGGGTCACAGTCGATCGTCCTTCCGGATGCCGTGCTCGATCCTCGAGCGAGGACCGACAGCCTCCATTCAGGCTCGGACTCCTTCACGGTTCCTAAGAAGAGCCGAAGCAGAGCCCATGAGATCTCGAACGACGGGTCGCTGTGGCCGACTCGAGCCCTCAAGCCGAAGATTCCGTGACCAAACCGTTGCATTCGTTATCTCGCCGTTATACAGTGATCACACGGTGAATGTTTGCTGTGGCACTCACCGCATGTGATTGCAGGACACTCTTGGTGCAAGGGACAAGGGCCGGTCGGGAGCCTCTCCGACCGGCCCTTTACTGTTCCCACTATTCTGTGAGGATGACCGATCGCAAGCTCGCCCTGGAGGCCTGGGAGAGCCTGTTCCGCGCGCAGCACGAACTCTTCACGGGGATGCTGGCCGACTTCGAGCACAGCCATCTCGCGCAAGCCGAGTACGACGTGCTGCTGACCGTCACCCGTTCCCCCGACATGACTGCACGGCTGCGCGACATCACCTCGAACATGCTGATCAGTCAGCCGAGCGTCTCCCGCCTGGTCGACCGCATGGTCACCCGTGGGCTCGTGGCGAAGTGCTCCGACCCCGACGACGGCCGCGGTGCCCTGATCCGCGCCACGGATGAAGGGGCGAGGGCCTTCCGTGCGCTCGCGACCGTGCACGGACGCTCGATCGCCGAGCGCATGTCGTGCCTCGACGACGATGAGCTGCGCACTCTGCGCGACCTCGCCGAGAAGCTCCGCTCCCGCTGACCTGCGCCTGTGGGCGCCGAGAACGACCTCCGCCTTTTCTGGCAGGGTGGGTTGCATACGCCTGCGCCATTCGGCGGGCACGTCAGACCGCCCCCTCGGGGGGAACCAGGGAGGTCATTCATGGAGATCGCCGGAATCGTTGGCATCCTCGTCATCGTCGGCATCGGCGTCGTCATCGCCGTCGTCCTGCTGCTGATCCTGTTGCTGTTCGCACGCAGCTGGATCAAGGTCGCCCGAGCCGACGAAGCCCTCGTCATCTCGGGGCGCAAGCAGAAGATCCAACGCGCAGTCATCGCCGCAGACGGCACGACCAGTTCGGAACTGGCGGAGTCGCCCGTCACCGTGATCGTGAACGGCAAGTCGCTCGTCAACCCGATCACGCAGCGCCACGAGATCATCTCTCTGCGCTCCCGTCAGGTCTCCCTCAACGCCGAGGCGCAGTCGCTCGACAGCGTGACGCTGAACGTCGACGGCGTCGCGATCGTGAAGATCGGCTCCGACCCGCTCTACGTGCGACGCGCTGCCGAGCGTTTCGCATCGCAGGACAAGGCCATCGAGCAGTTCACCACCGAACAGCTCGAAGGTGCGCTCCGTGGCATCGTCGCGACCCTGTCGGTCGTCGAGCTCATGCGCGAGCGCAAGAAGTTCTCCGATCAGATCGCCGCCGATGTCTCGCAGGAACTCGCCGAGCAGGGACTGATCCTGGACTCGTTCCAGATCAAGGGCATCACCGACAAGGTCGGCTACATCCAGTCACTGGGTGCCCCCGAGATCCAGGCGAAGCGTCAGGCCGCCGAGATCTCGCAGACGAACGCCGACCGCGCGATCAACCAGAAGAACATCGCGAACCAGGAAGCCAACCTGATCGAGCAGACCGCGCTCGACACCAACACCGCCAACGCCGACTCCGGCATCGGACGTGCACGTGCCGAAGCAGAGCAGGCAGAGGCTCTCGCACGCGCTCAGGCGGAGCAGGCCGTTCTACAGCAGCAGGCCGAGAACAAGCAGGCTCAGCTCGACGCCGACGTCAAGCGCGTTGCCGACGCCCAGCGGTACGAGGCGGAGACCCGCGCTCAAGCCGAGCTCTACACCCGCGAACGCGCGGCTGAGGCCGCCGCGATCGAGCAGGTCAAGCAGGCCGAAGCCCGCACCCGTATCGCCGAGCAGCAGGCGCAGGCCGACAAGGCTCGTGCCGAGGGTGAAGCAGCCGCCGCCATCGCGAAGGCGAGCGGTGAGGCGAACGCCCTCCGCGCCCAGGCCGAAGCCGAAGCGGAAGCCCGCCGCCTGCGCGCCAGCGCCGAAGCCGATGCCATCCGCGCCGAGGGTGACGCGCGTGCCGGCGCCCTCGAGGCCGAGGCCAAGGCCATCGCCTCGAACCAGGACGCCTTCCTCTCGCAGCGTGTGCTCGACGTTCTGCCCTCGATCATGGCCGAGTTCTCGAAGGGCTACGCGGCGATCGGCAACGTGTCGATCATCGGCAGCTCCGGCGAGGACGGCGCATCGAACGTGGTCGGCGCCGACAACGCCAAGGCCCTCCGCTCGGTGTTCGACAGCGTCCACTCGGCCACCGGCCTCGACCTCGCGGGCATCATCCAGGGTCAGGCCGTCGGCCGTGGTTTCGGCGCCGGTGTCGCCGAGGCCACGCCTCCGACGCAGTCCCCCGCGCGTGCGTCGACGCCCTCCACGGCGTCCCCCGCCACGGAGCCTGCTCCCGCCGCGGAGTAGCACCCGCGCAACACGAAGCGGATGCCGCGGCCGATCGGGTCGCGGCATCCGTTTTTCGCTTCCGGCATCCCGTTCGCCCGTTCACAATTCAGGAAGAACGAGGTGGTCGGGGCCAGTGAGGGCCGCTCGGGGCCGGCAGGGCGCGTTTCTCCTGAGTTGTGAACGGCGCCGGCCGCTGACTCGACGCGGCAGACTGGACGGATGATGCCCGCCGCCTTCGATCTCGACGCCATCGGCGCGGGGCTGTCGTTCGCGGGCGCCCTCGACGAGCTCTCCGCGGCCCTCGACGCCGGTGGCTCGGTGGTCGTGACCGCACCGCCGGGCACAGGCAAGACCACGCTCGTGCCGCCTCTCGTCGCCTCGCGGTGCACCGGTCGCGTGATCGTCACCCAGCCTCGCCGCGTCGCCGCCCGTGCCGCTGCCCGACGACTCGCCCACCTCGACGGCTCGCCGCTCGGCTCACGTGTGGGGTTCACGGTCCGCGGCGAGCGCTCCGCGGTTCCCACGACGCAGATCGAGTTCGTCACCGCCGGCGTGCTCCTGCGGCGGATGCTCGATGATCCCGGCCTCGACGGCGTGGACGCCGTGATCCTCGACGAGGTGCACGAGCGCGCGCTCGAGACCGATCTCCTGATCGGCCTGCTCTCCGAGGTGCGTGAGCTGAGGGAGGACCTCGTGCTCGTCGCCATGTCCGCCACCCTCGACGCCGAGCGGATCGCATCGGTCCTCGGCAGCGAGTCGGCCGCGGCCCCGATCGTGGACCATGATGTGCCCGCCTTCCCCCTCACGGAGCGCTGGGCCCCGAGCCCCGTACCGCGTCTCGACGAGCGTGGGGTCACCTCGGGTTTCCTGGACCACGTCGCGCGCGTCACGACGTCTGCGGCCCTGACGCAGATCGCGGAGGATCCGGAGGCCGACGTGCTGGTCTTCGCACCGGGGGCCCGGGAGGTGTCGGAGATCGCCCGTCGCATCCGGGAGTCGAGCGAGACGTTCGATGTGCGGGAGTTGCACGGACGCATCCCGCCGGCCGAACAGGATGCGGTGATCCGAGGTCGTACGTCGGAAGACCGTCCGCGCATCATCGTCACGACCTCGCTCGCGGAGTCCTCGCTCACGGTCCCGGGTGTACGCCTGGTCGTGGACACCTGCTTGTCGCGGCATCCACTGCGCGACGCCTCCCGAGGAATGACGGGTCTGGTCACGACCGCCGCATCCCGGTCGTCGTGCGTGCAACGAGCGGGACGCGCCACCCGCCAGGCTCCCGGTGCCGTGCTCCGCTGCGTCGACGAGCGGACCTACGCGGCGGCTCCCGCGCGCCCGGTACCCGAGATCGCGGTCATCGACCTCGCGGATGCGGCCCTGCTGCTCGCATGCTGGGGATCCCCCGGCGGCACCGGGCTGCGGATGATCGACCCGCTGCCCGCAGAGAACCTCGCCGATGCCCTCACGGTCCTCCGCGGTCTCGGCGCGATCGATGACGAGGGTCGTGCCACCGCGGAAGGTCGCGCCCTCGCCCGCGTTCCGACCGATCCCCGACTCGCCCGCGCGCTCCGCGACGGCAGTCCGGCAGTCGGCAGACGCCTCGCCGCGGAGGTCGTCGCGCTGTTGGGCGGCGATCTGCGAGTCGCCGATGCCGACGTCGCACAGGCCCTCATCTCCTTGCGAGGCGGACGCACGCCGGATACCCGCCGATGGCGCGATGACGTCGATCGCCTCGAACGCCTGGCCCCACCGGCACCACACGCCTCTGCGGATCTCGACGGCGTCGGGCTCGTGATCGCCCTGGCCTTTCCCGAGCGGATCGCCCGCCGCGTCGAGCGCACCGCGACCGGAGCGACGTTCCTGCTCGCATCCGGGACGCGAGCAGGAGTGACGGGCTCGCTCGCGGCGGTCGAATGGCTCGCCGTCGCCGACGTCGCCCGCGCCTCCGGGCGCGCGGCAGCCGGGTCCGGAGCGGTCATCCGTGCGGCAGCGGCGCTCACCGAAGCGCAGATGGAGCAGGCCGCCGACCACCTCATGACGGACCGCGTCGAGGCCGAGCTCAGCGGAGGCCGTGTCCAGGCCCGACGCGAACGCAGGCTCGGGGCGATCCTGCGCACCTCGGTCCCGGTCCGGGCCTCCGCGCAGGAGGGGCGGGATGCTGTCCGCCGCACCCTGCGCCGCGACGGACTGGGCATGTTCGCGTGGTCCGACGGCGCGGAGGCACTGCGCCGTCGACTGGCGCTGCTGCGGCGCGAGCTCGGCGCCCCCTGGCCGGATGTCTCGGACGCGGGCCTGGTCGACACCCTCGACGACTGGCTGGCACCCGAACTCGATGCGCTGGCTTCCGGCACCCCGGTGGGACGGCTCGACCTGCTTTCCGCCCTTCGCCGCCTGCTGCCGTGGCCGGAGGCGATGCGTCTGGACGAACTCGCCCCGGAACGCCTCGAGGTGCCCAGTGGGTCCCGCGTCCGCATCACCTACCCGGAACCCGACGGCGACACGTCGGCACGGCCCGTCGTCGCAGTCAAGCTTCAGGAGTGCTTCGGGTGGGCGGAGACTCCTCGGCTGGTCGATGGGCGCGTGCCGGTGCTGTTCCACCTGCTGTCCCCCGCGGGGCGCCCGCTCGCGGTGACCGACGACCTGGCCTCGTTCTGGTCCGGTCCGTACGCACAGGTCCGCGCCGAGATGCGAGGGCGCTACCCGCGACACCCCTGGCCCGAGGACCCGTGGGCGGCCACACCGACCAAGCACACCAAGAACCGCACCGCGCGTTGAGCAGCGGAACGGACCGAGACCTCAGCGTGTACGCCGCCGCAACGTCAGCGACGCGAGCACCAGGGCACCGACGGCGAAGGCGACGACGATCAGCAAGGGACCGAACACGTCCCAGCCCTCGTCCCCCGCGGCCACGGCATTGATCGTGTCGATCGCGTAGCTCAGCGGCAGCCAGTCCGAGATCGCGTACAGCACGTCGGGCATCTGGTCGCGGGGCATGAAGAGCCCGCCGAGGATGATCTGCGGGAACACCAGCAACGGCATGAACTGCACCGCCTGGAACTCCGTCTGCGCGAACGCACTCGCAAGCAGGCCGAGCGCGGTGCCGAGCAGTGCGTCGACCACCGCGACCAGACCCAGCTGCCACAGCGGCCCGTCGACGTCGAGCCCGCACACCCCGACCGCGAACGACACCGTGATCACCGCCTGGACCACCGCCATCGCTCCGAACGCCAGCGCGTAGCCGAGGATGAAGTCGGCCTTCTCGAGAGGCGTCGTCATCAACCGCTCGAGCGTGCCCGAACGGCGCTCCCTCAAGGTCGTGATCGAGGTGATGAGGAACATCACGATGAACGGGAACAGCGCCAGGATGGCACCGCCGACCTGGTCGAAGACACCTTCCTGGTCGCTGAACAGCCAGGCGAAGAGCCCCACGAGGAGGCTCGGCGCGATGAGCATCAGGGCGATCGACCTCGGATCATGCCGCAACTGCGTGAGGACGCGCCCTGCCGTGGCGAAGATCCGGCGGCCGTTCATTCCCCGACCTCCCCGTGCGTCCCGCGCGTATCTCGGCGCGACCTCCTGGTGTCTCCGAGGCCGGCCGCGCGGTCACGCTCGATCAGCGCCAGGAAGGCGGCCTCGGCGTCGGTCGTCCCGGTGTCGGCGAGGAGCGACGTCGGAGTCGTGTCGGCGATGATCCGCCCCTCCCGCATCAGCAGCAGCCGGTCGCAGCGCACGGCCTCATCCATCACATGGCTCGACACGATGAGTGTCACCCCGCGATCCGCGAGACGACGGAAGAGGGTCCACAGCTCAGCGCGCAGCACCGGATCGAGTCCCACCGTCGGCTCGTCGAGCACGACGAGCTCGGGCGCACCGATCAGCGCCACCGCGAGCGACACCCGCGTCGCCTGTCCTCCGCTCAGGGCGTCGACGAGCTGCCCCGCCTGCGGCCCGAGACCGACCTCCTCGATGACCCGATCGACGTCGCCCTTCGGGGCTTTCAGCAGCGAGGCGAACGAGGCGAGATTCTGACGCACGCTGAGGTCGCCGTATACCGATGCGCCCTGCGTGCCGTAGGCGACCCGGTGCCGGAGCCCTCGCGAGCCGCCCGGCTCTCCGAGAACCCTGACGTCTCCGGAGGCGATCCTCTGCACGCCGACGATCGAGCGCATGAGAGTCGTCTTGCCGCACCCCGACGGCCCCAGCAGGCCGGTGATCTGCCCGCGCGGAATCGTGAGGTCGATCCCGTCGAAGACCTGGACGGCGCCGCGGTGCACACGCAGCTGCGAGATCTCGACAGCCGAGTTATTCATCATGTGATGAATTATGCGCCCGAGTACTGGTGGCGTCAACGGGATCTGTGCGCCTGCGCCTGCGTGGCCTCAGTCGAAGAGGTAGCGCTGTACGGTCGGACCGACTCGTCCGACGAGTTCATCGACCGATGCACCGGCGAGCGCGGGGAGCCGCAGCACGTAGCGGGCGATCAGCATGCCGGCGATCTGCGAGGCGACGAGAGCGGCGCGCAGATCGGCATCGTCGGTGTCCAGACTCCGAGAGACGCGGGAGAGCAGCTCGCGCGAGAGGAAACCGGCCAGCAACGGGGTCGTCAGCCGACTCCCCACGGCGGTGCGGATCAGCATGACCCCTCGCCGGCGCACCTCCGGCTGCTCGAACGCCTCGAGCACGTACCGGACGAGTCGCTCACCGACGCCGTCGCGAGATCCGGCCAGGATCCGCGGCACGTCGATGTCGGGACGCAGAGGGATGCCCACGGCCTCGGCGAAGAGGTCGGCTTTGGTCCCGAAGTAGTGATGCACGAGCGCGGAGTCGACACCGGCGCGGGCCGCGATCGAGCGGACCGTCGCCCCGTCGTAGCCCTTCTCGGCGAAGTCGTCGACCGCGGCCGCCAGAATGCGCGCCCGCGAGTCCGAGGCACCTCTCGGGCGTCCTCGCCGGCGCGGTGACTTCTGCTCGGTCATGCCCGCCAGCCTACGACTTCGCTCCCCGTGATCGACCCGGGCTCAGTCGAGCAGATGACGGAGGTAACGCGTGGGGTGGTCGAGGAACGAGCGCCAATGGTCCACGATCTCGAGGTCATCCCAGTCCGCCGGACGAACGCCCCACTCCCCGACCTCGAGGATCTTCGCGCCGGGGAGGGCCGCGAGGACCGGCGAATGCGTCGCGCAGAGCACCTGGCCCCCCTCGTCGGCGATGCGGCGGAGCACCGCGATGAGGGCGAGCGTCGAGGTGAAGGACAGGGCCGCCTCGGGCTCGTCGAGGCAGTAGAAGCCCGGCTCGTCGAACCGGCTGTCCAGCAGCGCGAGGAATGACTCCCCGTGGCTCATCTCGTGGAACGGAACGTCGCCGCTGGCCGAGGGGTTCTCTTCCAGATACGTGTAGAACGAGTGCATCGTCTCGGCGCGGAGGAAGAAGCCCCAGCGATTCGCCCCCACCCCGCGCTGCAATCGAAGCCAGTCCGACAACGGCGACTCCGTGGCGCGCGTGCGGTGCCGTGCCTGCTGTGACCCGCCCTCGGGCGACAGCCCGTACGCCAGCGCGATGCCTTCGACCAGAGTGGACTTGCCGCTGCCGTTCTCGCCCACCAGAAAGGTCACTCCGGGGTCGAGGTCGATCCCTTCGCGGAGCACCTGGGCCACGGCGGGGATGTTCGTCGGCCACTCCCCGTCGGGCGTCGGGGCATCATCGTTCGGCCGGACGGCGACCACCGGCTGCTGCCGTCGACGGCGAGAGCTCGGCTCCCAGAACGCATCCATCGTGCCCCCTCCGCGCGTGACGTCTCGTGGAGGCTATCGCCACCCGCGGACACGATCACGCTCGGGCGGTCAGCACTCGATGACGTTGACCGCGAGACCGCCCTCGCTGGTCTCCTTGTACTTCGTCGACATGTCGGCACCGGTCTGGCGCATCGTCTCGACCACGGCGTCCAGGGACACGTAGTGGCTTCCGTCGCCGCGCAGGGCGAGTCGGGCCGCCGTGACCGCCGTCGACGCGGCGATCGCGTTGCGTTCGATGCACGGGATCTGCACGAGTCCGCCGATCGGGTCGCACGTGAGACCGAGGTGGTGCTCCATCGCGATCTCCGCCGCGTTCTCGATCTGACGATTCGTGCCGCCCATCACCGCCGTGAGCCCGCCGGCGGCCATGGCGCATGCGGATCCGACCTCGGCCTGGCATCCACCCTCGGCTCCGGAGATCGACGCGTTCGCCTTGAAGAGCGATCCCAGAGCCGTCGCAGTGAGCAGGAAGCGACGGATGCCACGGCGACGGTTCGCCTCGGCCGTCTGCTCCTCGTCGAGGCCGCTGGCACTCTCCAGCGTCCGCACCTCCGACTCGAATCCCAACAGCGCGCTGCCGACGAGTTCACCGTAGGGGGTCACCGCGTTGCCCGCTCCCAGCCCCGAATCGGCGAGGAACCGCCACCAGTACATCGCGACCGCCGGAAGGATACCGGCGGCTCCGTTCGTCGGGGCCGTCACGACCCGTCCGCCTGCCGCGTTCTCCTCGTTCACCGCGAGCGCGAAGGCGCCGAGCCACTCGCCCGGGAGCTCACGATGCCCGTCGGCCTCGACCGCCTCGAGCTGACCGCGGATCACTCCGGCCCGTCGCTTGACCTTGAGGATGCCCGGGAGGGTTCCTTCCGCGTGCAGACCGGCGTCGACGCAACCCGCCATCGCATCCCAGATCGCGTCGAGTCCGGCAGCGACCTCTTCCTCGCTGCGCACGGATGCCTCGTTGAGTCGCGCGACCTCGGCGATCGACAGCCCGTTCTCGTCGCAGAGGGCGAGCAACGAGGCCGCATCCGCATACGAGTACGGGAACCCTGCGGTCGCGAGCTTCGCCTCCTCACCGTCCCTGCGGATGAATCCTCCGCCCACCGAGTAATAGGTCTCCTCGGCGACGACATCTCCCGCTGCATCCCGCGCGGTGATCGTCATGGCGTTCGGGTGCCCGGGAAGCCGGGTGCGCGGCGCGAAGACGATGTCGTCCTTCACGAACGGCACCTCGTGGGTGCCGTCGATGCGGATCACGGCACCCGCGGGGAGGTCGGCCCAGGCGGCACGGACCTCAGCCGGGTCGCACGTCTCCGGCGTGAGTCCACGGAGCCCGGCGACGACGGCGTCTGGAGTGCCGTGGCCGATCCCCGTTGCACCGAGCGAGCCGTAGAGCGCGACCTCGACACGGCCGACTCGCGCCAGTGCACCGCTCGCCGTGAGGCGTCGCGCGAAATCGAGAGCCGCCCGCATCGGTCCGACCGTGTGGGAGCTCGAGGGACCCACTCCGATCGAGAAGAGGTCGAAGGCCGAGACGTACGCTGTCACCCTTCCAGGCTACGCCGGATTCACCGGTTCGGTTCACCTCGGTTAACTCGACGGGGAGTCAACCCCCTTCCGGCGAGCGCGCGGTCGGGGCATCGTGGTCCGAGGACATCGCCGAAAGGGGTCACCATGACCGACACCACTCCTGAGCCGGAACCCACCGACGAGCTCTCTCCTGAAGCGCAGACTCCGACGCCCAGCCCTTCTTCGGACACGAGCCAGGCGGAGGCGACGACTCCCACCGAGGCCGAGTCACCGGAAGACGCCGACCCGAGCGAGGTCCCGAGCACCGAGGAACTCGAAGAGCCGAGCACCGAGAAGGACCCCGGCGAGGAACCCACCGCGCCGAAGCGGGATGAGCCCGAGCCCGACCACGAGGCCGTCGGCATCGGCGTGATCGACACCGAGGAGCCGCAGGCCGGCTGATCCGTTCGCCGAGACCCCCGGTCGCCGCCGAGACCCCGCCCTGCAGCCGACGATAGAGCGGGGTCTGGGCGAGAGCACGGGGTCTGGGCGAACTACTCGACGAGCTTGCCCTCGGTGTCGACCTCGCGCATGAGCTCGGCGATCTCGGGTGCGACCTCCGGGATCTCCTCGCGGGTGACGCCGGCGGTCGGCGACCACACCAGATTCACCTGCAGCGTGGGGTCGGTGTCGGGGAAGTCGCTGCGGTTGTGGCATCCGCGTGTCTCCCGACGCTCCAGCGCCGCTTCGAGGGTGGCCCGGGCGGCGAGCGCCGACGCCTTGAGGTCGAAGGCGTGGGCGAGGTCCTGGAACCCCGCGATGTCCGGGTGGATCCCGATGTCCTCCATCCGCCCTTCGATCATGTCGAGGTCGGCGAGTCCGGCCAGCAGCCCCTCTTCCGAACGCACGACTCCCGCGTACTCCGTCATGAGGTTGCGGATCGCGCGTTGCAGCGCCCGGACGTTCTCGCGTCCCTCCGCGGCGAGCAGATCGTCGATCTCGGCACGCGCCTCGGCCACCGCCGTCGCCGAGCGGCGCTGGGCATCGAGGCCAGCCGCATGCTCCATGGCCGCCTGACCGACGATGCGACCGTACACGAGCAGTTCGATGAGCGAATTGCCGCCGAGACGGTTCGCGCCGTGCAGTCCGCTGGATGCCTCGCCGATCGCGTAGAGTCCGTCGACATCGGTCCGGTGGTCTTCCGGTCGCACCCAGACGCCACCCATCGAGTAGTGCGCCGTAGGCGCGATCTCGATCGGATCGGTCGTGATGTCGAGCATCTGCAGCTCCATCATCGTCTGATAGACGCGGGGGAGCCGCGTCATGATCGTCTCGCGGGGCAGGTGCGACACGTCGAGCCACACACCACCGTTCTCCGTGCCTCGGCCTTCCTTGATCTCGGTGTAGGCCGCGAGCGCGACGCGGTCACGGGTCGACAGCTCCATCCGCTCGGGGTCGTACTTCGCCATGAACCGCTCGCCGAGGGCGTTGCGCAGGATCCCGCCCTCTCCGCGGGCGGCTTCCGAGATCAGGGTTCCCGCAGCGCTCTCCGGCTCGATGATGCCGGACGGGTGGAACTGCACGAGTTCGGGGTCGCGCAGTCGGGCACCCGCATCCACCGCGAGACGGAACGAGTCGCCGGTGTTCTCATCGCGGCGGGATGAGGTGCGCCGCCAGATGCGGTTGTGTCCACCGGCCGCCAGGATCACGGCGTCCGCGTGGATCAGGTAGCGGGTGCCATCGGCCTGATCGAATCCGTAGGCGCCGAACACCACGTTGTCGCGCACGAGCAAGCGGGTGATGTAGACGTGGTCGAGGATGGGCACGTCGAGCTGCTCGGCCTTGCGCACGAGCGTGCGCTGGATCTCGAGGCCCGTGTAGTCGCCGGCGAAGGCCGTGCGACGGAAGGTGTGCGCACCGAAGAACCGCTGCGAGATGCGCCCATCGTCTTCGCGGGCGAAGTCCATGCCCCAGCGCTCCAGGTCGCGGATGCCGCGCTCCGCGCCCTGCGTCACGATCTCGACGGTGTGCGGATTCGCGAGCAGGTAGCTCTCCTTGATGGTGTCGGCCGCGTGCTGCTGCCAGCTGTCGTCCGCATCCATGGTCCCGAGCGCCGCGTTGATGCCGCCGGCGGCGAGGGACGTGTGCGCATCCTGCCGCGGCCGTTTGCCGACGGCGAGCACATCGACGCCGTGCTCGGCGATCTCGATCGCCGCTCGCAGCCCCGATCCGCCGGTACCGATGACGAGGACGGTGGTGGATATCTGACGTTCGCGCGTAGCCATGGGATCCACGCTAATTAGGGGATCCTAATAACTCCAATGCATAGTCTCACTGGAAACGATACGCGTAGACTATGGTCATGAACCTCGAGCAACTCCGCGGGTTCGTCGAGGTCGCGCGTCTCGGACACTTCACCCGCGCCTCCGAGCACCTGCACCTGGCACAGCCGTCGTTGAGTCGTCAGATCTCCACTCTCGAACGTGAGCTCGGCGCCGAGTTGTTCCACCGGGCACGGGGCCACATCTCGCTCACCGCCGCCGGAGAGACGCTCCTCCCCCGCGCGCAGCGCATGCTCGCCGATGCCGATGCCATCCGCGATGAGATGGGAGAGCTGGCGGGCCTCCGCCGCGGACGCGTGCGGCTCGGGGCTCCGCCCACCCTGTGCATCAGCCTCGTCGCCGAGGCCGTCAGCTCGTTCCACGCCGCCTACCCCGATGTCGACCTGCACCTGACCGAGAGCGGCTCACGGCTCCTGGTCGAACAGCTCGCCGTCGGCGCCGTCGACATCGCGCTCATCACCGCGTCCGACGGTCTTCCCCCGGCCGGCGTGAGCCTCACCAGGATGCCGCTGCTCGCCGAGGAGCTCGTCGTGGTGTCCTCGGCTGCGGAGCCGCCGCTGACGGATGGACCTGCCATCGACCTGGAACGGCTGGCCGCTCTCCCCCTCATCACCTTCGGCGAGAGCTACGAACTGCGCGCGACGACGGATGCCGCCTTCCGTGAGGCCGGCCTGACCCCTCACCCCGTACTGGAAGGGGCCGAGATGGACACGGCCCTCCGCTTCGTCGAGCGCGGCCTCGGCGTCGCCGTGGTGCCGGCGATGGTCCTCTTCGATCGGCCGGGCCTACGGTCGGTGCGACTCTCGCACCCCATGATGACGCGGACGGTCAGCCTGGCCCACCGTTCGGATGTCACTCCGGCGATCGCCGTGGCAGCGATGCGGAAGGCGATCGTGTCGACGTCTGCGGAGGTCGCGCGCCGCGATCCCGCGATCACGAGCCTGCTCTGACCGGGTCGACGACCCGGTCAGCAGAAGGTCCCCGCCGCTTTCGCGACGGGGACCTTCTGTACTGTCTCAACACAGTGTGCGCCCGAAGGGACTCGAACCCCTAACCTTCTGATCCGTAGTCAGATGCTCTATCCATTGAGCTACGGGCGCCCAGCCCGCTCAGCGGGCCGTGGAACAGCCTACAACAGTCCAGACGCGAAAGCGAAACGGGACCTCAGTCCCCGGCCGCCGCAGCTTTCTGCTGTTTTTTCCGACGTTTCGCCTTCGCTCTCTGCTCCGAGGAGAGTGCCTGCAGGTCGACGAGTCGCAGCGCTTGCATGCGGGCTTCACGCATTCGCCCGTAGTCGGGATCATGGTCGGGGCGCATGCCCTCGACCCGCAACCGGCGGTCGAGGTTGTGCCGCACATCGGCCCAGGCGGCATCCCTGGCCTCTTCCACGATCTGTGCGAGGCTGTCGCGATCCTGCATCATCTCGCGCAGGCGCTCGGCCACCCCGGTGGACTGCTTCGCGCGGCGCCGGAGGTTGCGGACGTCGCGGTCACGATAGTCGTGCGTGCCCACCGGATCGGAGTGCCTCCCCCTCGCCCGCTTTCGCAAGGCGGTGACGGTGGCGGCGGCCTCCTCGGACTCCTCGGCCATCGCCCGCAGCGCTTCGCGCGCATCGTCGATGTACTTGTCCATGTCGAAGACGCCGTCTTCCGCGATGGTGCCGATGAGGATGTGGTTCTTCACGGCGAGGCGCGCGGCAGCGGTCGCGATCGCGACGCCTTCGGCGATGGCATCCGCTGTCCGTCCCACCGGTACCTCCTCTCCTTGAGCGTACCGGTATCACTACGGCCCGGTGTCGGCCAGAATGGTTCGGAATCAGCTTGCCCCACCCATCCGACATCCGCGGGTTCGCACCCGGGTCGCGCCCGCAGGAGACACATGAGACACCTCGATCTCGTCGGCAGCACCACGGTGATCACCGGAGCCGCGAACGGGATGGGCGCCGACATCGCCCGGCTGCTCGCCGCACGGGGAGCGCACCTGGCCCTGATCGACCACGATGCCGCAGCGCTCGGGGCGATCGCCGGAGAGCTTCACGACAACCGGGTGACGACCCACGTCGTCGACCTCCGCGACGATCAGGCCGTGTTCGCCGCCGCCACCGAGATCGGCGACGCACACCCGCGGATCAATGCACTGATCACCTGCGCCGGGTCGTCGATGCTCGGCAACCTCGACCAGCTCACGATGGAGGAGATGCGCTGGCTCACCGATGTGAACCTCTGGGGCACGGTCTCCATCACCAAGGCGCTGCTGCCGGCGCTCCGCGCGGCACCCGCGGCGCACATCACCCATCTCGCCAGCGTCTACGCTCTGGCCTCCCCGGCCGGACGCATCCCCTACGCCATGAGCAAGTTCGCCGTGCGGGCCTTCTCCGAGGCTCTGCGGCACGAACTCGAAGGCACGTCGGTGAGCGTCGGCGCGGTCTACCCCTCGGGCGTACGCACCGGGATCATCCTGCACGGACGTTACGCCGCGGCCATCGACCCCGCCGTCGCCGCCCGTGCCGCCGCCGCGCAGGCCGCGATGTACCACACGGAACCCGCGGAGGCCGCCGCCCGCATCGTCCGGGCCACCGAGCGGCGGGCGGCGAGGACGATGGTCGGACGCGAGGCGCGCCTGATCGACGTCCTCGTACGGATCCTGCCGTCGTCGTACTGGCGAGTGATGCGGCGCCCCCTGCGGGACGCGGTCGACACGACCACCCCGGTGGCGTGAGGACGCCTCAGCGGACCGCTCCGACCCAGATCCCCGAGGCCCAGGCCTGCTGCTCGCCGTTGCAGCCGACCGAGCCCGGATAACCCCGGACGGCAGCCATGCAGTTGGCCAGGAACTCCGGGTCGCCGCCGAACAAGGAAGCGTAGGCACCCGACGACGTCAGCGCACCCCGGTGCACTCCCGCCGGCGCACGACGAGGACTCGTACAACCCGACCCCGCCACCCCCGACGAGGTCCAGTGCCGCCCGCACCCGGGCGTAACCGCCGGGACCGCTCGAGGTCCAGGCCGGCCCTCCCGGTCCGGCGCTCTGCGCGGCGAGCGCGGCCTGTGCGGCCCGTGCCGCTCGGACCTCGGTGCCGACCTTCTCCGTCAATGCATGCACCGTCGCGGTCGCCGCCGTCACCGTGTCCGGGTTCACCTTCTCGGCCAGCACCGTCTGCTGGGCGGAGAGGGCCGCGGCCCGGTGCGCGGCCGTGTCGACCACCCCGCGTGCCCCGTCCAGAGCGGCGGCGAAGGCGGTGAGCTCGGTCACGAAGGCCGGACGGACGGCGAGCACCGCCGCGCGTTCCGCGGTGTCCCGCTCGGCACGATCGACCGCCCCGTCGAGGTAGTCGGTGCGCTGGGTCGTCTCGTGGTATTCCCGGGTGAGGGAGCTCAGCTCGGCCACCGCCACCGCACGTTCCTGGTCCAGCGCGTTCGCCCGCGCGAGCACCCCGGCGGAGAGCATCACCGTCATCGCGACCACGACCGCCAGCATCCGGCGGATCACGGCAAGAACCCCGTGGTGTCCGCGATCTCGCCATCCTGCTCGGCGATCTGCGAGCGGAGGGCGGTGAGCTTCTCAGCGAGCTCCAGATTCTCGCCCTGGGACTCGTCCAGAGCACGCTCGACTCTCACGATCTCCGCCTTGACGGCATCGACGGCGGCTGCACGCTCCTGGTCGGCGAGCGCCACGACGACCACTCCGCCAAGCAGCAACAGGCATCCGACCGCGACAGCAAGATTCCGCATCTCGCTCCCCAGAACAGCGCAACATTTCCGGACCGACTCCGATCGCACCAATATACAACCGATGCCGTCGCCGTTGCCCCTGACTTCGCGCGGCCGACCGTCGTCGCGATCAGACCATCAGGTCGCTGCTGCGCGCGAGGCGGCGTTCCGCGGCGGCCTGGCCGCTGGCGAGGTGGGCCGGGATGATGCGACGGAGCGCTTCCGTGTCACGAGCCGTCATGGCTTCCAGGATGATGCGGTGCTCGTCGGCCATCGCGAGGAGGTCGTCGTGCTGACCGAAGAGCCACCTCAGACGCGTGAGGAACACCGCGATGAGTTCCCCGAACATCTCGTTCCCGGCCAGCTCGACCGCGATCTCATGGAACTCCGCTGCGGCGATCCTCGCGGCCTCGGCGTCGTCAGCTTCGGCGGCAGCGAGCTCGCGCTCATAGGCGCCGCGCATCCGGACGATGCCGGCCTCGTCGTGCCGTTCCGCCGCGAAGACGAAGATCAGCGTCTCGATGGCCTCGCGCACCTCGGCGAAGTCCTGGATGTCACGTCGGGTGAACTCGCGCACGACGGCCCAGGTGCGGGGGCGGGCGACGACGACCCCTTCGGCGACCAGCGTGCGGATGGCCTCGCGGACGGGAAGGCGGGACACGTTCAGCTCGGCCGCGATGTCGCGCTCCACGAGCCGGGAGCCGGGGGCGCGCCGCCCGAGCACGATGTCGTCTCGAAGAATCCTCGTGACCCTCACCGACTCGAGTTCGCCGATTCCCCCCATAGCCCCCGCCATCTGGGCATTCTCGCACTCCGGAGTCGGATCAACAACTTTTGGTATCCCAACACGCCCGGGCGTACGCGCCCCCGAGCGGGCACGACGAGTGTGCGACGCACCCCCACGCCCGCCCGGGATCCGATCAGGGCAGCCGGTTGGCGGCGGCGATGTTCGCGGTCAGCTCCGTGGCGTTCTGCCGCACGACATACGCGGGACGATCGCGCTCGACCCGCCACGACTCACTGAGCGGCCCGACGTTGACCGTGTCGAAGCCGGCCTCGTCGTAGAAGCGCGTCACGAACGCGACGGCCTCCGCGTCGTCACCGGCCGTGGCCAGCGCGCGTCGATCAGCGGTCCCGGCCGGCGTGCCGTCCGCGGTGATCTCGGACGCGTAGATGTGGTTGAACGCCTTCGCGATCTTCGACGTCGGGAGCGCGCGCTGCACGAGCTCCGAGGTCGTGGTCTCCCCCTTGTCGAGAGCCTCGATGCGCCCGTCGCGCTCGAAGTAGTAGTTGTTGGTGTCGAGCACGATCTTGCCCGCCAGCTGCTCGGCCGGGAGCTTGTCGATCGCATGGAGCGGCACGGTCACGACCGCGATGTCCGCTGCGGCGGCGGCATCCTCCGCGGTGGCCGCCTTCGCCCGCGGTCCGAGCTCGGCGACGAGGTCGGCGAGGGTCTCCGGCCCGCGCGAGTTCGCGATCACGACGTCATAGCCGTTCGCCACCGCCACCCGGGCGACCTGGCTGCCGATGTGTCCTGCACCGATGATTCCGAGAGTTGTCATGTTCGGCCCAACGCAGCTCGCGCGTGACTATTCCCGTCGGGTCCTCCGCTGACGCGCCTCAGAGCTCCCGAAGCAGGCTCTCCTCCGTGCGGCGATAGCCGAGCTGTTCGTACAGGTCGATCGCGCCGGTGTTGAAGCCGAAGACGTGCAGCCCGATGGAGTCCGCACCGAGCCGGCGGGCCTCGCGTTCGGCGGCGTGCATCAGCGCACGCCCGTATCCCTTGCGACGCTCAGCGGTGTCGACCTCGATGTCGAGCACGAAAGCATGAGGGCGACCGTCACGGACGCGCATGCCGAGCCAGAGGATCCCGACCTCCGCACCGTCGACCGAGGCGGTGAACAGTGCCTGCCCCTTCGTCTCCACTCCCTCCGGAAGCTCCGCGACCAGCTGGCGATGCGATTCGGCCGCCGCTTCCTCGGGCGAGTATCGGCCGGAGGCGACGAGATCGTCGGCGAAGCCCTTCTCCGAGGCGGCGACGAACCGGGGGAACCGCTCGGCCGTCATGGGCACGACGTCCACGTGCACGGGAACCTCCCGCACCGGCAACGGCTCGAGGACCATCTGGATCGACGCCACCTCGAACCCGCGCCCCTCCAGGAGAGCGTGACCCGCCGCGTCGTGCGGGAACAGCGGTGCGCTGATCCGCGCCACGCCCCGGTCCCTCGCGATCGCCAGGATCTGCGCGAGCACATCATCGTTCCGGGCATCGGAGAGCGGCTCCTCGACGGCGAGCTCGAGAAGGAAGAGCTTGTGTTCGCCGACCGCGAGCCAGAGGGTGCCGAGCTCGCGTTCGTGCTCGTCCACGATGCGCAGGATCCGCACGGTCGGTGTCGCGAGGCCGTCCGGCAGCAGCTCCGCGAAGAACGCGTCCGCGAAGTCGACCGCGTCCGCGCCGATCCGGTGCCCGGACGCCCGGTTGCCGTCGATGACCCGTTGCCTGGCCGCGCTGCGCCACTCCTCGAAGCGTTCGGCGGGCAGAGGACTCAGCTGCAGAGGCATACGTCCATCCTGCACCTCACCCGCGTGTGAGCGCGTCCTCCGCGGCGACCCAGGCGAGCATGGCGCACTTCACGCGGGCCACGTACTTCGACACCCCTCCGAGAGCGGCCGCATCTCCGAGCAGCTCCTCGTCCGGTTCGATCTTCCCCCGCGACCTCATCGCCTCGCGGAACGCGGTGATCCGCACTTCGAGCTCCGCGACGGTCAGCCCCTCGGCGAGCTCGGCGAGCAGGGACGCCGACGCCTGGGAGATGGCGCATCCGTGCCCTTCCCACGCGATCGCCTCGACGCCGCCGTCGGGACCACGATGCACTTGCAGCGTGATCTCGTCACCGCACGTGGGGTTCAGCTGGTGCGACTGCGCCGCAATCTCGTCACGCAGACCGTATCCGTGCGGAGTGCGTGAGTGGTCCAGGATCAGCTCCTGGTACAGGTTCTGCAGGTCGCTCATACGCCCCTCCGGAAGAAGTCGATCGCTCCGGCGACGCCCTCGATCACGGCGTCCACCTCGGCATCGGTCGTGTACAGGTAGGTACTCGCCCGCGTGGACGAGGTCACTCCGAGGCGCCGATGCAGCGGCTGCGCACAGTGGTGCCCGACCCGCACGGCGATACCGAGGTCGTCGAGGAACTGCCCCACATCATGGGAGTGGATGCCGGCGACGTCGAAGCTCGCCAGGCCCACGCGCGGGAGATCGATGTCGGCGCCGAGCACGCGGACCCCGTTGATCGCACCCAGACCGTCGACGAGGCGCCGACCGAACGCGGCCTCGTGCGCGGCGATGCGCGACATGCCCACCTCGGTCAGATAGTCCACGGCCGCGGCGAGCGCGATGGCCTGCGACACCCGTTGCGTGCCCGCCTCGAACCGCTGCGGCGGCGGAAGGTACTCGGCCTCCGTCGTCGTCACCGTGGTGATCATGGACCCGCCGGTGAGGAACGGCGGCATCGCGGCCAGCACCTCGCGCCGACCGTAGAGCGCGCCGATCCCGGTGGGGCCGAGCATCTTGTGCCCGGACAGCACGGCGAAGTCGACGTCGAGCGCCCGCACGTCGAGCGGGAGATGCGGCGCCGACTGGCACGCATCGAGCACGGTCAGCGCGCCGACCTGGCGGGCTGCGGTGACGAGGGTCTCGACCGGATTGATCACGCCGAGCACGTTCGAGACGTGCGTGAACGCCACGAGCTTCGTGCGTGCGGTGATCAGGTCGGCGGCGACGTCGAGCCGCAGCGCGCCATCGTCGTCGAGCGGGATGACCTTCAGCGTCGCCCCGGTCCGCGCGGCGAGTTCCTGCCACGGGATGAGGTTCGCGTGGTGCTCCATCTCGGTGGTGACGATCTCGTCGCCCTCGCGGAGGCGGAATCGTTCGGCCTCCGCTCCCCCACGCCCGAGTGACGCGTTCGAGAGCGAGTACGCGATGAGGTTGATCGCCTCCGTCGCATTCGATGTCCAGACGATCTCGTCCTCGTCCGCCCCCACGAGCCGTGCGATCGTGCCGCGGGCCTCTTCGAACAGCTCCGTCGCCTCTGCTGCCAGGGTGTGCG
This sequence comes from Microbacterium sp. ZOR0019, assembly GCF_000800925.1. Lineage (NCBI taxonomy): Bacteria > Bacillati > Actinomycetota > Actinomycetes > Micrococcales > Microbacteriaceae > Microbacterium > Microbacterium sp. ZOR0019. Next base: position 41,699 of record NZ_JRKC01000017.1, read on the forward strand.
CGCCGCGGTGCACGGCGGAGTTCAGAGTGGTCGAGAACTCGCGCTCGGCGTCGAGCACCGCGAACGGGCGCTGCGCGGTCGCCCCCGAATCGAGGTACACCAGGGGATGCCCCTGCACCTGAGTGTGCAGGATCGGGAAGTCCTCACGGATTCGCCGCACCTCGTCCTCACTCAGGGGGGCGATCACGTCGACGCCGGAAGAAACGCTCATCGTTCCAGTTTCCCACCTGCACGACAGGCGTGGGCCCGCACGATCGCTCGACCGCGGACGTCCGCCCCTCTAGGCTCGACCCATGATCGCCCCCGACACACTGCTCGCCCTCATCGCGGCGGCGTTCGTGATGGTGGTGATCCCGGGCCCCACCGTGCTGTTCACGATCGGACGGGCGATGTCGCTCGGGCGGATGGGCGGGTTCCTCAGCATCCTCGGGACAGCCGCCGGCTCGATCGTGCTCGTCGTCGGCGTCGCACTCGGTGTCGGCACCGTCATCGCGCAATCGGTCCTGCTCTTCACGATCATCAAGGTGCTCGGCGCCGGGTACCTCGTCTACCTCGGCGTCCAGGCGATCCGCCACCGGAAGGACGCGGCGCGCGCTCTCGTCGCGGAGCAGGCAAGACGCTCCGGATGGCGTCTGCTCCTCGAAGGATTCGTGGTCGGCGTCACCAACCCGAAGTCGATCGCGTTCTTCCTCGCGATCCTGCCGCAGTTCGTCGACCTGCAAACCGGGTCGGTGCCCGCCCAGCTCTTCGTGCTCGGTGTGATCGTCGTGGCGATCGGTGTGACCTGCGACGCGGTGTGGGTGCTTCTCGCCAGTGCGGCGCGCGGGTGGTTCGGCCGCTCTCCGCGTCGAGTCGAAGCGATGGGCGCGACCGGAGGCGGGCTCATGATCGCTCTCGGCGCGTTCCTGCTCGTGTGGAGCGAGAAACCTGCGAGCGCCTGAGCGGCCGGCGCGAAGCACGCGGACTCACATGCGGGCGAACCGCGCACGGGCGATGCAGAACACCCCGTAGACCGCCAGTCCCACCCCGACGGCACCGAGGAGGACGGGCCCGAACGGCAGCACCAGCAGGCTGTGCAGAGCCGCGTCCAACCCTGCCCCCTTCTCCGGGTCCTGCGTCACGGCCGCCACCACGAAGAGCACCCCGGTCACCCCGACGGCGATGCCCTTGCCGAAGTACCCGATGACGCCGAGCGTGACGATACCGCCGCGGGCGACTCCGGAGGGGAGGTCGAGCAGCTTCTCGAACCCACGGGTGAACCCGCCGACGATGAAGCCGACCCCGACTCCCGCGACGGACAGGCCGATGACGACGAGCAGTGCCACTCCTCCGGGGGCCGCCAGCACGACCGCGCTGAGGGTCTTCGACGCCTTCTCCGAGTCGGCGCGGCCACCCACCGCGTAGATGAACGCCATGCCTCCGACGACGAGGTAGGCGAGGGAGATGCCGACGAGCTTGATCCGCTGACCCCACTTCTTCGTCTCGGCGGGATCGCTCGCGAGGAAGACACTCGCGACCTGCCAGGCCGCCAGGGCGAACAGCCCCACGGCGATGAGCACCAGCAGCAACCCACCCACGGGATTCTGACGGATCTGCTCCATCGCTCCGTCCTGATCCGCGTCACCGGATGCGCCCGCGGCGATGGAGATTGCGATGGAGCCGAGGACGACGTGGATCAGCCCGAGCACCACGAAGCCTGCGCGCGCGATCCTTCGGAAGGCGGAGGAATCCTTGGCGACCCGTGCGGCGTGCTTGACCGTGCTCATCGATGAAGAGTATCCGTCACGGCGCACCGCCAGAAGAGGCTTGATTTCACGACGCCGTCAGGTGGTCGGTGCCACCGGCTGCCGGAGGATCGTGCGCAGCTTCGCCGGATCGCTGCGACGCGGATCGCTCAGATAGATCTCATGGTGCCGCCCTCGCATCCGCAGCCCGTTCTCGGGGATGAAGCGGTGATGGAGATCGTCGAGCACGGGACCCTCGTCATCGAAGGGGCCGAGGTGCAGGGTCTGCACACAGGTTCCTTCGTCGAGGGTCTCCAGTCGCACGCCTCCGAGTGCGGGCAACGGCTCCTTCTTCTTCGCCGCCTTCTGCGCCACGGCCTCCACGGCGTCGGTGAACATCTCCGCGGTGATGTGGTCGCCGACCATGATCATCATCGTCCACAGCCACGCCGACTTGTCGCGACGAGAGGTGAACGACTCCATGTCGGGCGCATGCCAGAGTCCTTCGAGTGGCATCACCACGGTGTCGATGCCGAATTCCTTCCGGCTGGCGAACTTGAGCGTGTACGCCACCGGGAACAGTGCGGAGACGGCTTCGGCGTACGCAGGAGCCGTGTTCGGATCCCCCGCTCCATCGATCGCCAGATACTGCAGAGGGGGAACCTCGACGACACGGAACTCACCCCGTTTCGCCTGGTACGCATCGAGCGTCTTCTTCGGGTCGATCGCCGCCATGACGTGCCTCCCTGGATCGTGTGCCCAGTCTTGCACCGGGGTCCGACACCCGTGCCCGACTTCTCCGGTCGGATGCGGTCATCTCCCGCTCAGAGCTCGACGGGCGGAGCGGGCTCCGTCTCGGCTTCTTCCGGGTGACGAGCGAGGTTCACGATCCCGGCGACCAAGCCGCCCCAGACCGTGACCATCGCGATGATCATCATGACGATCGCCGTCGTGGTCATGCGCCGGTTCCCTTCGTGGTCGTGTCGATCAGCGGGATCGCCGAAGTCTCCGCATCGGGTTCGTATTCTTCCTTCGAAAGGAATTCGTCGTACTCGGGATCGTCCTTCGCATGCGAACGCCCGCTCCACGGCAGAGCCGAGAGGATCAGCGCCAGCACGACCAGGGCGATGACCATCCCCCAGCCGAAGATCGCGAGGAACCAGGCAGGGTAGCCACTGTAGGGCTCAGACGTCTTGGCGATGAGCTCGCTGATGAAGAGGTACCCGAGCACCACCGGCGCCAGGATGCCCACGAGCACCTTCCAGATCGTCCCTACCCGGAAGCTCGAACGCCGGTTCAGGTGCTCCGCCAGCACCGGCAGCTTGTGCAGCAGCCAGGCCACGACGATCACGGCCACCAGCGCGACCGCCATGATGCCGAAGGAGTTGACGAAGGCATCCGCCGTGTCGAGGACCGACAAGGCCGTGGTCGTCGAGAAGAGCGCCATCGAGATGATCGCCAGCGGGATCGTGACCGTGAGCGTGGTACGCACCCGAGCCCAGCCGAGCTTGTCCTGCAGCGCGGCCACGATCACTTCGAGGATCGAGATCAGCGAGGTGATACCGGCGAAGACGAGGGCGCCGAAGAACAGGACGCCGATGATCGACCCGCCCGTCGCCTGCGACACGATCGTCGGGAAGGCGACGAAGGCGAGTCCGATGCCGGAGGAGGCGACACCGGCTACCTCCGTGCTCTGCGCCTGCGCCATGAAGCCGAGAGCCGCGAAGACACCGATACCGGCGAGGATCTCGAAGCCGGAGTTCGCGAAAGCGACGACGAGTCCCGAGCCGGTGAGATCGGTCTTGCGCTTCAGGTAGGAGGAGTACGTCACCATGATGCCGAAAGCGACGGACAGCGAGAAGAAGATGTGGCCGTACGCCGAGGCCCAGACGCCGGGATCGGCCAGGGCCTCCCAGTTCGGGGTGAAGAACGCGTTCAGACCGTCCATCGCACCCGGAAGGAAGAGGGACTGCACCACGAGAATCGCGAACATGAGGGTGAGCAGAGGCATCAGGATCATGTTCGCCCGGCCGATGCCGCGTTTCACTCCGAACGCCATGATCACGATGACGATCAGCCAAGCCGCGACCAGGGGGATGCCCACCTGCGGCACGAAGTCGGTCGATACGCCCACCTCGGCGACATCGGCCGAGCGGAGGAAGTCGATGAAGAAGAAATCATTCTCGTTGCCCGCGCCCCAGGTGAGCTGGGCGGAGAACCACGTGTACATGGCCGCCCAGGCGACGATCACCGCGTAGTACACCGCGATCACGACGCAGATGAGGACCTGCCACCATCCGAGAGGCTCGGCCGCACGATGCAGTCGCCGGAAGGCCAGCGGTGCCGACCCACGGAAGCGATGGCCGATCGCGTAGTCGAAGAACAGCAGGGGGATGCCGGCCGTCAGCAATGCGCACAGATACGGGATGAGGAACGCACCGCCACCGCCTTCGTAGGCGACGTAGGGGAAACGCCAGATGTTGCCGAGGCCGACCGCCGAACCGATCGCCGAGAGGATGAACACGTTGCGCGAGCTGAAGGCTTCGCGTTTATGGGTCTGCGTCGCTGCGGTGGCCATGCGGGCGAGACTACCCGAGGGGGCGACCGGTTCACACTCCGCGCACAGAGTTCGTGAACCACGATCGCGTACTCTCGGCATATTGGGGACCTCTGGGGAGAGCGACGGGGCATGAACGCGAATGATCTGCTGATCGGCATACCATCCGGACTTCCGGCGCTCCCGGACGCGGAGAACCCCTTCCTGACGCCCGACGCTCTCATCGATGCCCAGATCACCCGGGTCATCGTCGATGTGCTGGGCGGATCGGTCGGCGTGCTCCTCGAACTGCGTCAATCCTCGCGCCTCCGCGGCAACACCGCCCTGCTCCGGGTGAAGGATGTCGCGCAGCAGAACTGGCTGTGCACACGGACCGCCAACGAGTTCACGGCCTGGTCGATCACCGGTTCGAGGGTGTACCCCCACGAGCGGGAGTTCCAGCTGATCATCGATTGCCTCCCCGTGGGCACCCTGCGCATCGTGGGCTCGGAGGCGGAATTCGTCCTCCTCGACGCAGCCGGACTCGACACCGCGCCCCCGGACTACCGCTCCGCCCCTCACTCCCTCGTCAGGTTCGGCGTCGCGGACGAGAACACCCCGGTCGAGCCGATCGGTGTCGCGCGATCCTTGCCGCTGCTGTAGCGCAAGAGGTTTCCGCTCGACACCTCCCGGCGGCGTAGCGTGAGAGACATGCCGAACACGGAAGCAGCAGATCGAGCGAAGCCTTCGACTCCTCTGCAGATTCGACGGCAGACCTGGACGTACATCGGGCGTCGCGCGTTCCAGGAGTTCGTCCGCGACGGATGCGTGGACGCGGCGGCCGCCCTGACCTTCTTCGCCGTCCTCTCGGTCTTCCCCGCGGGGCTGGCGGTGATGGCGCTGGTGGGAGTGCTCGCGGATACGGACGAGGTCCTCGATCGGCTGCTCACGCTCCTCGCCGAGGTCGCACCCCCGGCGGTGACCGAAACACTTCGTGCGCCGTTGACCGATGCGGCGGGCACGTCCGCTGCGGGCATCACCTTGATCGTGGCCATCGTCACCGCCGTGTGGTCGGCATCGATCTATGTGAGCGGATTCGGTCGGATACTGAACCGGATCTACGGTGTCCCTGAAGGGCGGCCGTACTGGAAGCGCAAGCCCTGGCAGCTCGGCGTCACCGTCGTCCTGCTCGGCCTCACGCTGGTGGTCGTCGCGGTGGTCATCCTGTCCGGGCCGGTCGCGCGTGCGGCCGGACACGCTCTGGGCATCGGCGACACGGCACTGGCCGTCTGGGACGTCGTGAAGTGGCCCGTCTTGGCCGCAGCCGTCGTCATGATGGTCACCCTGCTCTACAAGGGCACCTCCAACCTCAAGCAGCCCCCGCTTCGGTGGTTGGGGTTGGGCGCCGCGTTCGCCGTCGGGGTGCTCTCCCTCGCGTCCGCCGGTCTCTTCATCTACGTGTCGAACTTCGCCGACTACAACCGGACGTTCGGCTCGCTCGCCGGGGTCGTCGTCTTCCTCCTGTGGTTGTTCGTCATCAACGTGGCTCTGCTGATCGGCGCCGAGTTCAACGCGGAACTCGAACGCGGCAGGCAGCTCCAAGCCGGACAGAAGGCGGAGGCAGAGTTGCAGCTCCCCCTCCGCGAGTCCACCGTGGTCGACCGGACCGAGCGCTCGCGAGAGATCACGATCGAACGCGGCACCCGTCTCCGCCGAGGGGAGACGCTCTCACCGCGCGAAGACACGGTGTTCCGGAGGGCCAAGAGGTTCCTGGATCGCCTCTGGCATCGAAACGATCGACGCTCCTGACCCCCCGCCGCCGCCAGGTCGTCAGGGCAGGCGGCGGAGGGTGTCGTCCAGCCGCTCGAGCACGGGGGCGGCATCGGTGGGCGGCGGATCCGTGGCGACGTAGGCCGAGCGGAACGCGGCGATCTCATCCCGCAACCGCAGACGATCTCCCCCGGTCATCGCGGCCTCGAGCCGTTCGAGGAGCCCGACGCCTGCACGCACGACGAGCGGGTGCCTCATCCCGTACGTGCGAAGGGCCAGAAGCGCATCGGCGATCAGCTCGATGGGAGACGGCCAGCGGCAGACGACCCGCAGTTCGCCATCGTCCCCGGGATACCTTCCGTCTGCCGCCGGGCGGCTGCAGAGGGTCACGAGGGCAGAGCTCAACGCGTCGATCGCGGCGACTGCGGTGTAGGGGTCGTTGGTTCCCGCTGCGAGCCCGCGGACGCCGATCTCGGTCAGTCCCTGAACGGCGAAGCCGAGGTCCTGGTGGGGAGTGCGTGCCGCTCCGACGGCGATCGCGGAGGTGATCGCCTTCGACGTCCCCTCCTCCGTGCTCTCGTCCCGCCCCTGATTCCGGGAAACCAGAGACTGAGCGATCACCTGGCCCTCCAGCACGTGGGTTCCCGGCGGCGTGGCTATGCGGACGACGACCTGATGCGCGCGTGCGAAAGCGACGAGGTCCTCGAAGTCGACGTATTGCACATAGCCCGAGGCGGTGGCGAAGAACTCCTCATGGACGATGAGGTCATCCGGTTCCGTCGCCACCGTGTCGCGGTCCGACGCGTCGGGGTAGAGGAGGTCGATGACCTCGACGAGCTCCCTCAGCACCCGCCCCTGCAGGGTGGTCACCTGGACCGACCTGGCGATGTGGTGGATGAAGTACACGAGCACCGCGACGTCGGCGATCGCCAGGAAGACGGCGAACGTCACTGCCGTGACGGGGACGAACGCAGAGATCGAGTCCTGCTCGGTCCGCACCGCGCGCAGCACCACCAGCGTGTAGAGGAACGTCGAGGTGAGGACCGCAAGGACGAACTGGTTCCCGCGGTCCGCCATGAAGTTCCGCACCAGGCGGGGACCATAGGCCGATGACGTCGTGGCCAGCACCGAGATCGTGATCGAGAAGGATGTCGCCGCCACCCCGAGCATGGTCCCGCCGATGACGGTGAGGATCGCGCGCCCGCCCGTCGCGGACAGATCCGCCAGGAGGGCACCCGAGGTGTCGCCGTTCGCGAGCAGCAGGCGGTCGAGCTCGGTCAGTCCGATCGCGAGGGCGATCGCCGCCACCCCGAACACCGTCGGCAGGAACCAGAAGGACTCGCGAGCGCGAAGGAACCAGGTACGCATTCCCGAAGGTTAGTCGTGGATCGCCCCACAGCACACGACCGGACGCGTGGCGGGGGCGGATGCCCTCCTGGAAAAAGTGCGGAGACGAGGGGATTTGAACCCCTGGTCCCCGTGAGGGGACTCCACCTTAGCAGGGTGGTGCACTCGGCCGGACTATGCGACGTCTCCAGGCATCCGACCCGAAAGCACGGATGCACCTCACCATCATAACCGGAATGCGGAGCTGTCACGAACCGGCGCCCGCATCGCCCGGAAAGGGTGACACTCGCCGAGCGCTGCGTCCGCACGGATGCCACGATGAGCGTGCGACGACGCCCGTACCCGCCCCGGAGACTCTCCTCCGGCCCTCCGGCTCCCGCGCCGTCGACGGACGGGGGCGAGGTGCGACATGACGGGGATGCGAGAGTTTCAGACGGGTGCGACGCCGACGTCCGGCACCGTCTTCGACGGGGTGTCGGGATACGTGATCATCTTCGCGCTGCTCGTCGTCTCCTACGCCCTGTGCGCGGCACAACGCGCCACGGATCCGAGCCCTTGGGCGTTCCTGGTCATCCTCGTGACGGTCGCCGTGGTGTTCCGCGTGACCGGGACACCGCCGATGATCCAGCACGTGGCCTGGGTGATCCTGTCGGCGGCCGGGCTCGCGACGATCATCACGGCGCTGAGCAGCGCGGGCGGACATGTGCTCGACGTCGTGTTCTCGACCGCGACCATGGTCGCCCTCCTCGTGGCTCCGGTCGCGATCATCGGCCACCAGGTGAAGCGGCGTGGGCTCAATCTCGAAGCGCTCCTGGCGGCCATCACGGCCTACGTCTTCGTCGGCCTCTTCTTCACGTTCGCCTTCAACCTGCTCTCCCTCGTCTCCCCCGCCTCGATCTTCGACGGCACGGACGACGACTCGCTCGCCAACCAGCTCTTCTTCTCGTTCACGACGCTCACGACCACCGGCTACGGCAACCTCGTCCCCTCCACCGCCACGTCGCAGGCGGTCGCCGTCGCAGAGGCGATCACGGGGCAGCTGTTTCTCATCACGGCCGTCGCGCGCATCATGCGCGGCGCAGGTACTCGCGCGGCAGCTCCCGCCGCCCCATCGAAGGAGTCGCCATGAAGCGAGCGCGCGTCATCGCTGTCCTCGGCTCCGCGCAGTTCGTGATGGTGCTCGACGGCACCGTGATGAACGTGTCGATCTCCACCGTGGTCGCCGACCTCGACACCACAGTCGCCGCGATGCAGAGCGCCATCACCTTCTACACGCTCACGATGGCGGCGTTCATGCTGCTCGGCGCGAAGCTGGGCGATGTGTGGGGACGCCGGAGGGCGTTCGTGATCGGGTCGTGCGTCTACGCGGCAGGCTCGCTGATCACGGCACTCAGTCCGAACGTGGGCCTCCTGTTCCTCGGATGGTCGGTCATCGAGGGACTCGGCGCCGTGCTGGTCATACCGGCCATCGCAGCACTCGTCGCGGACAACTATCAGGGGAACGACCGGATCGCCGCCTTCGCCATCATCGGGGCCGTGTCCGGTGCCGCTGTCGCCGCCGGACCTCTGATCGGCGGATTCGTGACGACCTACTTCGACTGGCGATACGTGTTCGCCGCCGAAGTGCTCATCATGATCGGCGTGGTGCTCTGCGCCCGGATCGTCACGGATCCGACCCCGAAGCGGAGTGTCCGCATCGACGCCCTCAGCATCGTGCTCTCCTCGGTGGGGCTCGTGGCCGTGGTGTTCGGGATGCTGCAGAGCAAGACCTGGGGCTGGATCCTCCCGCTGAACCCTCCCTCGATCGGCGGGGTGACCGTCGCCCCTCTCGGCATCTCCCCCGCTGCGTGGTTCATCGTGATCGGCGTTGCCGTCCTCGCACTGTTCCTCGCCCGGCAGCGCGTCCTCGAACGCACCGACCGGGGACCGCTCGTGCACGTGGGAATGTTCTCGATCACCTCGCTCCGCAGTGGGTTGGCGGTGCTCGGCGCGCAGTACACGGTGACGGCCGGCCTGTTCTTCATGGTCCCCGTCTACCTGCAGATGACGCTCGGTCTCGACGCACTGGAGACCGGCGTCCGCATCTTCCCGCTCTCGATCGCACTCGTCGCGTTCTCGATCGTGGGAACCCGGATCTCACGTGTGCTCTCGCCACGGACGATCGTGCGGATCGGACAGCTCATCCTCGTCGTCAGTGCAGTGCTCCTGCTCGGCTCGGCCACCAGCGATCTGCGCAGCGGGCTCTTCGCCACCGGGATGTTCCTGTCCGGCACGGCACTCGGGCTGCTCGCCTCGCAACTCGGGAACGTGAACATGTCGAGCGTCACCGAGAAGGAGACGAGCGAGGTCGGCGGTCTCCAGGGCGTGTTCCAGAACCTCGGCTCGTCGCTCGGAACGGCGCTCATCGGCTCGATCCTGATCGGCGCTCTGTCGACCTCCTTCGCTTCCGGCGTCACAGCGAGCGACCTGCCCGACACCACGAAGTCGACCGTGGCGACGGCGACCGAGCACGGGGTCACGATCGTGCCGGCCGCCGATGTGGCCGGCATCGCCGAGCAGGCCGGCCTCAACGATGCCGACGCCGACACCCTCGCGACGGTCTACCGCGACTCGCAGCTGTCGTCACTTCGCATTGCCTTCTTCGGGCTGATCCTGATCAGCTTGGGGTCGCTCTTCTTCTCGCGTGGTATCCCCACCGAGGTGGCGGTACGACGACGGAAAGGTTCGAGTGCCTGAAAGCGGTCACGTCGCCGATCGCGCCCGCAGGATCAGTCCCCGGCGTTCGCCGCTGCCACCAGCTGCTCGATCTGCTCGAACGTGACGGGCAGTCCGGGGAATCCGGCGAGGCGGCCGATCGGGAACGACGCCATCATCTTCTGCATCGCGTCGTCGTTCGGCATCATCGAGGCGGCAGCCGCATCGCCCCCGGCCATCAGGCCGCCGAGGGCCTGCTGCACGATCGGCCCGGCGACCGGGTGGGACATCAGATCGCCGACCGAGGAGTTCATGGTCAGCTCCTGATGCACCGGGTCGCCCGCGATCTCGACCGAGACGGTCGAGCGGAGATCGCGGCTCGACGCAGCGACCTCGACCGTGTAGGTGCCGCTCTCGACGATCCAGCCATCGACGCGCACGTCCCAGTAGGCCAGGTCCTCACGCCGGACGATGAGCTCGACGACACGCGTCTCCCCTGCGCCAAGGGCGACGGACGCGAACGCCTTGAGCTCACGAGGCGCCCGCTGGACCATCGACTGCGCGGGGGCGACGTAGACCTGCACGACCTCACGACCGTCGCGGTCGCCGGAGTTGGTGATCTCGACCCTCACGGTGATGTCGCCGTCCGTGCCGACCTCGGCCGTCGCGGGGCCGTACGCGAACGTCGTGTAGGAGAGGCCGTGACCGAACGGGAAGGAGACGTCCAGACGTTTCGCGTCATACCAGCGGTAGCCGACGAGTAGCCCCTCGCCGTAACGCACGTGGCCGAACTCACCCGGGAAGTTGCCATAGGAGGGATTGTCCTCCAGCCGCAGGGGCACGGTCTCGGTGAGCTTGCCGGAGGGATTGACGACGCCGTAGAGCACGTCGGCCACAGCGCCGCCACCGGCCTGCCCCAGCAGCCAGCTCTCGACGATGGCGGGCACACGGTCCGCGAAGGGAAGAGCCACCACTCCGCCGTTGGACAGGACCACCACCACACGGGGGTTCACCTCGAGCACGGCATCGAGCACCGCGAGTTGCGCCGCGGGCAGGTCGATGTGGTCGCGGTCGAAGCCCTCCGACTCCTCCGCGGCAGGCAGTCCGAGGAAGAGCACGGCGACGTCGGCGGAACGCGCCGCGTCGACCGCCTCAGCGCGGAGCTCGTCAGCCGACCGTCCCTCCGCTGCGATGGCACCGCCCTCGACCGCGAACCCGGGCGCGTAGGCGACGTGCTCTCCGCCGAGGGCCCGCACCTCGTCCAGCGCCTTGTCGACCCGGGTGGGGTTGATCAGCGACGATCCCGCCCCCTGGAAGCGCGGTTCGCTCGCGAAGGCACCGATCACGGCGACCTTCTGGTCCTTCCGCAGAGGCAGCAGCGCCTCATCGTTCTTCAGCAGCACGATCGACCGTCCGGCTGCCTCCCGGGCGAGTGCATGGTGCGCGTCGACATCGAGGGGGCCTTCGGCGACCGGGCGCGCGCCCGCCTTGCGAACGAGGTCGATCGCGCGGTCGGCTGCGGTGTCGAGGACACTCTCGTCGAGGGTTCCGGCGCGCACCGCGGCGACGAGCTGTGCGTCCGTGCGTCCGCCGGAGGCAGGCATCTCCAGGTCGAGGCCGGCCGCGACGCCGACGACACGATCGTTCACGGCGCCCCAGTCCGAGACGACGAGGCCGTCGAAGCCCCAGTCATCGCGGAGCACGCTGGTGAGCAGCCAGGGGTCCTCCGAGGTCCAGACCCCGTTGAGCTTGTTGTACGAGCACATGACGGTCCAGGGCGACGCGTCCTTCACGACACGCTCGAATCCGCGCAGGTAGATCTCGCGAAGCGGACGGGGGTCGACGTCGGAGCTCGCCCGCATCCGGTCGAACTCCTGGTTGTTCGCCGCGAAGTGCTTGAGCGAGGTGCCGACCCCTTGCGACTGGATGCCTCGGACCGAGGCGGCCCCGAGCACTCCGGAGACGATCGGGTCCTCGGAGAAGTACTCGAAGTTTCGTCCGCACAGCGGCGAGCGCTTGATGTTGATGCCCGGTCCGAGCACGACGGCGACGTCCTCGATCGCGGCCTCCACACCGATCGCCGCACCGACCCGCTCGATGAGTTCGGGGTCGAAGGAGGAGCCGATGCCGACGGCGGGCGGGAAGCATGTGGCGGGAACGCTGCCGGCGAGGCCGAGGTGGTCGGTGCTGCCCGCCTGCTTGCGGAGACCGTGAGGACCGTCGGTCATCATCACCGAGGGGAGGCCGACTCGATCGACGGCTTTCGTGGTCCAGAAGTCCGCGCCGCTGGTGAGCGATGCTTTCTCCTCGAGGGTGAGGTCGGATGCCGAGAGCTCGGTCATGGTCTTCCTTTCGCGGGGACGGCGATGTCTTGCGAAAACCTTACGTGATTCACGTATTAGTTTTCAAACAACATTCAGTATTACCCTCGTGATCATGGTTCGACGAGGTTCATACGCGAAGGGCGTCGCGCGACGCGAGGAGATCCTCGAGAGCGCCCTCGACGTGATCGGGCGCAAGGGGTATCAGAACGCCTCCCTCAAGCAGATCGCCGAAGTGGTCGGGGTGACCCCGGCCGCGCTGCTGCACTACTTCGGCTCGAAGGAGGAGCTCTTCACCGAGGTCCTCCGCAAGCGCGATGAGCACGATGGCCTCGACCCCGCCGGCCTCAGCAGCACCGAGGCAAAGACGGCCTTCATCGACGTGATCCGCCACAACACCGAGGTTCCAGGGCTCGTGGCCCTGTTCTCCCGGCTGGCCGTGGACGCGGCCGATCCCGAGCACCCCGCCCACCGCTACTTCCTCGATCGCAGCGAACGTCTGCGCGCTTCACTCTCGGAGAACCTCGGCGGCTCGGATGAGCACTCCGCGCTCGACCCCGATACGCTCGCTCGAGTGATCCAGGCGGTCTCCGACGGGCTTCAGCTGCAGTGGATGGTCGACCCCGACGTCGACATGCCCGGCATCATGTCCGCCGTGCTCGACGCCTTGCACCCGCCGACGTCATCAGCCACGGACTAGAGGTCAGCGGACGTTGCCGTTGGAGCAGGTCGTCTGCGCGGCCGAGTTGCCCTTGATCGAGTCCGGCAACGCCACCACGGTGTCCGGGGTCGCCGTGGGATCCGGCGTGGCCTCGGTGACGGGCTCGGTCGGCTCCTGCACGATCACGCCGTCGTTGCTGGTGTTCTGGTGCGTGATCTGCAGCTGCGCGTTCGCCTCGATCGCATCCCAGAGGGCTGCGGCAGCCTCCTGGTTCGGGACGACCTTGTTCGAATCGGCGTAGTCCGCCCCGGTCGGGTACTGCACGAAGACGATGTCCTCGAACGGCACCGACTTCACCGCGAGCGCGATCTGCACGAGCGTCATCGGGTTGTTCGCCAACGAGGTGCTGGCTTCCAGATTGCTGAGCGCGGTGTTGGCGAGCTTGAGCATGACCGGGACATTACCGAGCACCTCACCACTGATCATCTTGCGGGCGAGGCTCGACATGTACTGCTGCTGGTTGCCGATGCGGCCGAGGTCGCTACCGTCACCGACACCGTGGCGCGTGCGCAGGAACTGGAGGGCCTGCAGGCCTTCGACGGTGTGCGTGCCCGCGGCCATGTCGAGGCCGGTGTAGCGGTCCTTGATCGGGTTGGCGAGGCACACGTCGACGCCGCCGATCGCGTTGGTGATCTCGATCACGCCGCCGAAGGTGACGGAGGCCGCGAACTGGATCTCCTGATCCGTCAGCTCCGAGATCGTCTTGACGACGCAGTTGAGACCACCGTCGGTGTATGCCGTGTTGAGCGGCTGCTTGCTCATCGCCGAGCGGACGTTGCCCTCGTCGTCGACGCACTCCGGGATCGGGATCATCAGGTCGCGGGGGAAGCTCACGACGGTGATGCGACGCGGCTCCTGAGAGACGTGCACCAGCAGATTCACGTCGTTGAGGGTGCCGCCGGCATCGCTACCGGTGCACCGTTCGCCGAACAGACCCGCGTACTTCTCTTCGCAGGTGTCGACGCCGGTGAGGACGAGGTTGAAACCTTCTTCATACTCACCGATGTCCGGCGGGACCGCCTCCTGACCCTCGAGGTCGACGGCGTTCGCGGCGACCGTGCTGGAGAAGTCGTACGCGATGTAGGCCGCGACACCGAACCCACTGACGAGCACCACCGCCAGACCGATCGCGATGAGCTTCAACAGCTGGTTGACGGGACCGGGGGTCGCCAGCTGACCGTGTCGCGCGACCGTGCGGCGGCGGCGGGGGTTCTCGCTCACTCGGGGCCTTTCGGATTCAGCGCCGGTGAGGGACCACCGTGCTCAGCTGCGGAGGGTGTGGGATTCGAACCCACGAGACATCTCTGCCCACTGGTTTTCAAGACCAGCTCCATCGGCCGCTCGGACAACCCTCCTCGACAGACGCATCTGTCGACAAGGCGTGAGTCTAGCCGAGTTCTATTCTCCCGCGCTGACCTGGGCGGGTGCTGGAAGCGTGTCGAGGGCCTGGGCCAGGCCGCCGTCCTGCACGTCTGCCGTCACCTCGCTCGCGGCATCCTTCACTTCCGCGGGGGCCTGACCCATCGCCACGGCCCGTCCGTCGAGAGCACGCGCCCAGCCGAACATACCGATGTCGTTGCGACCGTCGCCGGCGACGAGGATGCGCCCTCCGTCGAGTCCCAGTTCGGTGCGCACCTGCTCCAGCGCGGTCCCCTTGTCGACGCCCTGGGGGGCGATGTCCAACCAGGCCGTCCAACCGATCGCGTACGAGACCTCGTTGAGACCGGCATCCGCGACGAGCCGGTGGAAGTCGTCCTCGTCGTGCCCGGGCGAGACGACCACGATGCGCGACACCGGGAGTCGGCCGAGCTCCTCGAAGTCGACCTGGCGACCGCCGTCGAGCGTCCAGTCGTCGAGCTGCTCGGTGTACAGCCGCTGCCCGGAAGCGAGCTCGACCATGTACCGGGCCTCGGGGAGGCGGTCGCGCAGCAGTCCGAGAACGGGGGTGGGGTCGAACGTCTCAACGCTCCAGCGCTCCCAGTCGTCTCCGTCGCGACGCATCGTGACCGCGCCGTTGGAGCACACGACATAATCCGCGGTGAGGCCGAGTTCTTCGACATAGCGCCGCGTCGCCATCCAGCTGCGCCCGGTCGCGATCGTGACCACATGGCCGGCATCGCGAACCCGCGCGATCGCTTCGGGAACTCCGGGACTCATGGTCTCGTCCTGCAGCAGGATCGTTCCGTCGACGTCAAGACCGACGAGCCAGGATGCCGTCACCGAGCTGCCCGCCCCTCGTCGAGCGGCCGGATCACGTCGAGGCCGCCGAGGTACGGGCGCAGAACCTCGGGCACCCGCACCGAGCCGTCGGCCTGCTGATGCGTCTCGAGCAGCGCGACGATCCAGCGGGTGGTGGCGAGCGTTCCGTTGAGCGTGGCGACGTGCTGCGTCTTCGCCGCGCCTTCCGACGCGTCGACCGCCGGCCGGTAGCGCACGTCAAGGCGGCGGGCCTGGAACGTGGTGCAGTTCGAGGTCGACGTGAGTTCACGGAACGCGCCTTGAGTGGGCACCCACGCTTCGATGTCGTACTTGCGCGCGGCGCTCGACCCGAGGTCTCCCGCGGCGACGTCGATCACGCGATAGGCGAGACCGAGCGAGGTCAGCATCTCCTCCTGCAGCGCGACGAGGCGAAGGTGCTCGGCCTCGGCATCCTCCGCGGTCGTGTAGACGAACATCTCGAGCTTGTTGAACTGGTGCACGCGGATGATGCCACGGGTGTCCTTGCCGTGGGAGCCGGCCTCGCGCCGGTAGCACGTCGACCACCCCGCGTAGCGGAGGGCGCCATCGCCGAGATCGACGATCTCATCCTTGTGGTACCCGGCGAGCGCGACCTCACTGGTGCCGACCAGGTAGAGATCGTCATCCTTGTCGAGGTGATAGACCTCGTCGGCGTGCTCACCGAGGAAGCCGGTCCCCTGCATGATCTCGGGGCGGACGAGGGTCGGCGTGATCAACGGCACGAAGCCGTTCTGCAGTGCCTTGTCGAGCGCGAGGTTCATGAGCGCGATCTCGAGGCGTGCGCCGATGCCACGCAGGAAGTAGAACCGCGCGCCCGAGACCTTCGCGCCGCGCTCCATGTCGATCGCGCCGAGAAGCTCGCCGAGTTCCAGGTGGTCGCGCGGCTCGAAGTCGAAGGCGGGGACGTCTCCGACCCGACGCAGCTCGACGAAGTCAGCCTCGCCGCCGGCCGGCACCCCGTCGATCACGACGTTCTCGATGCGGGCCAGCGCAGCGGATGCCGCCTCGGCCGCGTCGTTCGCCGCGTGCTGGGCCTGCTTGACGCGTTCCGCCAAGTCCTTGGCCTGCGCGACGAGCGCCGCCTTCTCTTCCTTCGGGGCTTTCGCGACCTGCTTGCCGAAAGCGTTCTGCTCCGCGCGCAACTCCTCGAAGGCGGACAGTGCAGCCCTCCGCGATCGATCGGCCTCGAGTGCGACGTCGACCGTGCTCTGGTCGTTTCCACGAGCAGCCTGCGAACGGCGGACGGTCTCCGGTTCTTCGCGGAGGAGTGCGAGGTCGATCATCTTCCAAGTCTACGGTGCGGCAGACACCGCCCTTCGGCCGGACGGATGCGCGCAGTCCGCGAGACGCGGCATCGCGGATTAGAGTAGCGCCATGACCACGCCCGCCCTCGTCCGACGACAGGCGGCACTCGTCTACAACCCGATCAAGGTCGACGGGAAGCACCTCCGTGAAGCCGTGAGGGACCTGTCCCGCGAAGCGGGGTGGGAACACCCGGCCTTCTACCCGACGACGGTGGAGGATGCCGGACAGCAAGCCACTGCACAGGCCCTCGAACGTGGCGTCGACGTCGTCCTGGTGGCGGGCGGCGACGGCACGGTCCGCGCCGTGTCCGAAGCGATCGCGAACACCGGAGTCCCGTTGGCGATCCTGCCCAGCGGCACCGGGAACCTCCTCGCCCGCAACCTCGGACTTCCGCTCGCCGACCCGACGGAGATGATCCGAGCCGCTCTCGGCGACTTCCGGCACGCGATCGACATCGGCTGGGCGCGCCTGACCAGAGCCGACGGTGAGGAGCAGGAACACGCCTTCGTGGTGCTCGCCGGCATGGGTCTGGATGCGGACATGATCGCGAACACCCGCTCGAACCTGAAGAGGTCGGTCGGATGGATCGCGTACGTCGACGGCGCCGCGCGGTCACTGCCCCGCGCGAAGCCCTTCCGTGCGGTCTACCAGGTCGATGACGGCCGCCTGCATTCGCATCGCGCGTACAGCCTGCTCTTCGCGAACTGCGGGACCCTTCCCGCCGGCATCGCTCTGATCCCCGACGGGTCGATCACCGACGCATCCCTCGACATCGCCGTCATCAAACCCACCGGGGTCCTCGGATGGTTCGCCGTCTGGCGCAAGATCTGGTGGGACAACTCGGTGCTGCGGCGCTTCCGTGCCGGGCGTCGCGTGCTCGAACGTCGCGGCAAGAACGCCTCGGTGCACTACTTCCACGGGGCAGCCGCCGAAGCAGCTGTGCCCGGGCCGATCCCGATCGAACTCGACGGGGATGAATTCGGTGAAGCCGTGCGGATCACCTGCTGGGCCGACCCGGGGGCGCTCCTGCTGGCGCTTCCCCCCGGCCACCCGGTGCACATGCTCTGAGAGCGACGGCGACGCTACCGGACCTCGACCGTTCCGTCGAGACCGCCGCCGACCAGCGTCAGCGTGAAGGTGCCGTCGTCCTCGACGGTGTCGTCGCCGAACGCGAGCAAGGTCGCCCGCGGCCCCATGTCCATCGTGCAGACCTGGTCGTCATCGGTGACGAAGGTGGCGGTGCCGGAGGTACCGGAGCCCTCGAGGGACTCCACGACCGGGATGCAGCTCGAGGATCCCCAGGTGAGCAGCACGAGCGCACCGTCGTCGAACCACCCGGCGGTCGGCAGGTACTCGGTCGAGCTTCCGGGCGTTCCTGCGGCAGCGGGGTCGCCGTCGAGGTCGATGTCGTCGGTGAGATCGCCGTAGGTGACGTTCAGGGTGATGTCCTTCGTCGGATCCACGCCTTCGGGCAGGGCGCCGAGGCTCGCCCGCGGAGCGAGATCGGCCGTGCACGGCTTCTCCGCCTCCCCGGCCGGATCCGCGAGGGTCACGGTCACGGTCTGGCCGTCGCCGGTGACCTGGTCCACCTGCGGCACGCATGTCGAGGATCCCCAGGTGACTACCGCGAACATGCGGCCGTCATCGAGCAGGGCGCCCTCCATGTCGTTCTGATCGTCGACGCTTCCGGCGCTCGGAGCCGGTGAGCTCGTCGGGGTGTCCGCACCCGGCCCGGCGGTGCACCCTGCGACGAGGAACGCGGCGGCGACGAGGCCGACGACGGAGGCGAGGGGACGCAGCGCGGAGGTCATGCACACAGGGTATCCCGCGCCGTGACCGCCTGGAAGGCACTCGCGAGCTACTGCAGGGCGGAGGTGAGACGCGCCAGGTTGTCGAGCACGGTGGAGCGCAGCGGCTGCTGCATCCACTCCTCGAGGGTCAGCTCGCGACTGAGCGAGCGGTACTTGTCCTCGACTTCGCGCATCTCGGCGACGAACTCCTCGCCCCGCACCAGCATCGAGACCTCGAGGTTCAGACCGAAGGAGCGCATGTCCATGTTGCTGGACCCGATGACCGCGACCCCGTCGTCGATCGTGAGCGTCTTGGTGTGCAGGATGTACGGCTTGCGATACATCCAGATCCGCACGCCGGCCTTGAGCAGCACCTCGTAGTAGCTGCGCTGGGCGTGGTAGACCATCGCCTGATCGCCCTCCTCCGACACGAAGAGCTCCACGTGGACGCCTCGGTCAACGGCTGCGGTCACCGCCAGCAGAAGCGCTTCGTCGGGGACGAAGTAGGGGCTGACGATCATGATCTTCTTCTTGGCCGCGTACAGCAGCCCGAGGAAGAGCCGGAGGTTGTTCTCGACCTCGAACCCCGGTCCCGACGGCACGACCTGGCAGTCGAGGTCGCCCGAGCCGATGTTCGCATGGGCGATGTCGATCCCCTCGAGGACCGTATCGGTCTCGCTGTACCAGTCGGCCACGAAGATCGCGTTGACACTCAGCACCACGGGACCGTCCAGACGGACCATGAGATCGACCCAGTGCAGACCGCGCTTGATGTTCTTCGGCAGGTTGTAGGTCGAATCCGTGATGTTCTGCGAGCCCAGGAACGCGACGTTGCCGTCGACGACCAGGAGCTTGCGGTGATTGCGCAGGTCAGGACGCTGCATCTTGCCCTTGAACGGCTGCACGGGGAGCATCAGATGCCAGTCGGCGCCCATGGCATCGAGACGGGCGATGGTCTGCTTGTACCGGGGCTTGCCGCGGTTGGCCCAGTGATCGAGGAGGACCCTCACCTCGACGCCACGCGCCGAGACCTCTTCGAGCGCTCGGAAGAAGTTGTCCGTCGACGCATCCGCTTGCAGGATGTAGAACTCGACGTGCACGTACTCCTGAGCGGTGCGGATGGCCTCGGCCATCTCGTCGAGGGACTCCTGATAGTCCGAGATCAGGTGGGCGCCGTTGTCACCCGAGAGCGGCAGCGCGCCGAGCTTCTGATTCATCTGGACGATGGGCCCCAACCACTCGGGGGCGTTCGGACGCAGAGTCCCGAAGTGCAGGTGCTCACTCGTCTGGGCGATGTACTCGTTGATCTGGTCCTGCTTGCGCCGCCGGGCACGCGGGAGCCGAGGGTTTCCGATCAGCAGGAAGAGGAACACGCCGACGAACGGGATGAAGAAGACCGCGAGGAGCCAGGCCATCGCGGCCGTCGGCCGGCGATTGCGCGGGATGACGATGATCGCCGTCACGCGGATGACGATGTCGAGGGCCACGAGGAAGGCGGCTATCCACCAGCCCCAGGTCTCCGCGGTCATCGTGTCCCCTCACACCGTGGTGACGATCACCTCGGACTCACACCGGAGCCGGTGTGCTGGCTTCACAGTAGCGGATGGGTCGGACTCAGACGCGCGGCGGGAGGCCGCGCGCCGCGCGCTCTTCGGCCTCGATCTGCGCGTGGACCTTGCGCTCTTTGCGATCGAAGCGGAGGATGCCGCGGAGCACGAAGACGAACACGATGCTCACTCCGACGGTCGGCAGGAGAGACCATGCCGCGGCGAGCCAGAAGTTGTCCATCACCCCATGGTACGCGAGCCACTCTTCGTGCACATTCCCGCTCTTTCAGGATCCGCGTCCACAGCCCGCCTCTTCCGCCCTGCGTGGCCACGCGTTCCGCGACACTCTCGGCATGACAACAGTTCTTCGTGCCACCGATTCCGCCGCGTTCCTCGCCCTGGTCCCCCCTCTCGCCGGGTTCACACCTCGTCGGAGCATCGTCCTGCTCCCGTTCTGCGGCGCCCGCACGGAAGGAGCCATGCGGCTGGACCTCCCCGACGACGAGACCGATCTCGAGCGCTATGCCCACGCGGCGGTCGGCCTGGCGTCGCGCGTCACCGGCACCGATGCCGTGGCACTCGTGGTCTACACCGACGAGGAGTGCCAGCCCACCCGCGACGGCCTCGTGCTGCCGTACGCCGTGGCCGTCGACGAGGTGCTGGGGTCCGCGGAGGATGCTGGTCTCCGCGTGGTCGACGCGCTCTGTGTGACGCCGTCGGGATGGTCGAGCTATCTCGACCCGGCGCCGCGTCTCCACCCCCACGCGGAGGTGCCCCCTCCCGCAGAGGTGCCATCGGTGGGCGATGTCTCGGGAGATCAGTGGGCCGGAGCGGAGCTCCCCGAGGTCGACCTCGCAGAGAAGGAAAGGGTCGGGCGAGCGATGCAGGAGCTGACGGCACTGCTCGATCAGGAGGAGACGGGACGCAGCGCGCGCGTGACCGGACGCGAGAACCCCCAGCTGATCGCCGCGCTCGTGCTGTTGGAAGACATCCCGGCGCTCTTCGAGTCCGTGCTCGCGACTCCCGACACGCTCCCGCCGTTCGCGACGGCGACGCTGTTGTGGTGTCTCGAGCGCCCGCTCCTACGAGATGTCGCGATCGCCCAGTGGGCCACCGATCTCCTCGGCGGCAAGCGCGCCTACAGCGCACAGATGGCCTTCGCGACCAGCGGCGAGATGGTCCCGGACGAACTGGGGCGGTTGTTCCTGGGGCAGGGGCCCGGCCCGGACCCGGAACGGCTCCGCGTCGCCCTCTCGGCCGTCCGCGCGGCGGCCGCACGGGCACCGCGGGCTTCACGACCCGCACCGCTGACGGCGGCGGCGTGGTTGTCCTGGGCCCTCGGCCGCGCCACGCATGCGGGTCACTACCTCGACCTGGTGCGCGAGATCGATCCCGGCTACTCTCTCGCAGCGTTGCTGGAGACCATGATCGGCAGCGCCCTGTTGCCGGAATGGGCGTTCCGTCGGGGCCCGGCAAAATGAACGCCGGGCCCCGCGGACTACTTCACCAGCGGGAAGAGGATGGTCTCGCGGATCCCCAGGCCGGTGATCGCCATCAGCAGACGGTCGATCCCCATGCCCATCCCCCCGGATGGCGGCATGCCGTGCTCGAGTGCTCGCAGGAACTCCTCGTCGACCGGCATCGCCTCGACGTCACCCCGTGCGGCGAGCTTCGCCTGCTCGACGAAGCGCTCGCGCTGGATCACGGGGTCGACGAGCTCGGAGTATCCGGTCGCCAGCTCGAACCCGCGGATGTACAGGTCCCACTTCTCCACGACGCCGGCGATCGAGCGGTGTTCACGCACGAGAGGCGACGTGTCGACGGGGAAGTCCATCACGAACGTGGGGCGCACCAGGTCGCCCTTCACGAAGTGCTCCCACAGCTCTTCGACGAGCTTGCCGTGGGTGGCCTGAGGCGGAAGGTCGACGCCACTCTGCTCGGCGAAGGCGATGAGGTCTTCGACGGAATCCTGCGGGGTGACCGTGCGGCCCGACGCCTCGGAGAGCGACTCGTACATCGAGATGCGGTCCCACTCGCCGCCGAGGTCGTACTCGGTGCCATCGGCCCAGGTCACGGTCGTCGACCCCGCGACCGCGATCGCCGCCTTCTGCACGAGTTCCTGCGTCAACGCGGCCATCTGGTTGTAGTCGCCATAGGCCTGATAGGCCTCGAGCATCGCGAACTCGGGGCTGTGCGTGGAATCGGCACCCTCATTCCGGAAGTTGCGGTTGATCTCGTAGACACGCTCGATGCCCCCGACGACCGCGCGCTTCAGATACAGCTCCGGCGCGATGCGCAGGTACAGCTCCGTGTCGAAGGCGTTCGAGTGGGTGATGAACGGGCGTGCGGATGCCCCTCCGTGCTGCACCTGCAGCATCGGGGTCTCGACCTCGAGGTAGTCGTGGCTGGTGAAGGTGGCACGCAGGCTCGCGTTCACGGCCGCACGCGCACGGACCGTGGTGCGTGCCTGCTCACGGACGATGAGATCGAGGTAGCGGCTGCGCACGCGCCCTTCCTCGCTGAGCTCGGAGTAGGCGTTGGGGAGAGGCAGGACCGCCTTCGACGCGATCTCCCACCCATCGGCCATGATCGACAGCTCTCCGCGACGGCTGGAGATCACTTCTCCGTGCACGAAGACGTGATCGCCGAGGTCGACGTACTCCTTCCAGTCCGCCAGCGACTCCTCGCCGACGTTCGCGAGCGAGATCATCGCTTGGATGCGTGCGCCGTCACCAGCCTGGAGCGTTGCGAAGCAGAGCTTGCCGGTGTTCCGGCTGAACACGACGCGACCTGCGACGCCGACCACGACGCCGGTCTCGTCACCGGCCTCGAGGTCGCCGTACTCGGCACGCAGGGCAGGGATGGTGTGCGTGATCGGAACGCCCACCGGGAAGGCCCCACCACCCGCATCCGCCCGCTTCTCGATGAGACGCTCGCGCTTGGCGAGTCGCACGGCCTTCTGTTCGTGGACGTCTTCCTCGGCGGGGAGGTCGGTCGAGGCCGGTTCGGGCGCGGCGGACGCGTCAGTCATGTGCGGGGCTCCTTGAAAGTCCTTCCCAGTTTACCGAGGCGGCGCGCCCTCCCTCGGCACGGGCTGGGTAGCCTCGAAGAATGGCCCACACACGGATCCTCCGCGCGTTCGCTGCCCTCTCCCTCGCTCTTGCCGGGATCGCCACGCCGGTCACCGCGGAAGCGGCACCTGTCTCCGCGGCGGACGTGGACGACTTCTCGTATGCCTCCTGGGATGCCGACTACGAGGTCGGCCTGGATGGGGAGGGCCGAGCGCTGATGCGGGTGACCGAGACGCTGGTCGCCCGCTTCCCGGAGACCGATCAGAATCGCGGAATCGTCCGGGGACTGCCGACCTCGTACCAGGGCGCCAGCACCGAGACGCAGATCATCGCGGTCACGGATGAAGACGGTACTGCCGTCCCCTACGAGACCGACGAGGAAGACGGACTCACCTTCGTGAGCATCGGCACCGACGACTACGTGCAGGGCCTCACCACGTACGTGATCGAGTACGAGATGCGCGACGTGGTGCTGGCGACGCATCCGACCGACGGGTCGTCGACGCCCTCGGCGGACGAGTTCTACTGGGACCTGCTCCCCCTCGACAGCACGCAGCCCATCGAACGTTTCCGCGCCGACATCACATTCGACAGCGAGATGTCGGCGGAGCTCACCGGCTCCGCCCGCTGCTACACCGGCGCTTCGGGCTCGAGGGACGAGTGCGACCTCCAGGGCCCGACCACCGATGGTGGGGCCGCGACGTTCCGGGTCGAGTCCGCCCAGCTCCCCGCCGGTCACGGGGTGACCGTGGCACTCGGCTTCGATGCGGACACCGTCGCACAGCCCCTCGCGCGGACGCCGGATCCGGTGGGCGACATCGCCCCGCTGATCGCCGCCGTCGGTGCGGTCGGCGTCTCCGTCGGCAGCTGGGTGGCCGTCGCAGGATTCACGCGCCGACGCCGGAGAGCGACCGGGATCGTCATCGCCCAGTACGACGTGCCGGATTCGCTTCCTCCCTTGCTCGCCGGCGCCATCATCCCCGGCGCGAAAGACGTGATCCCCGCCGAGATCGTCCACCTCGCCGTTCGCGGCAGCCTGCGCATCGAAGAGGGGACGAAGGCGGAGGAGCCTCGGTTGCGGCGTCTGCTGGCGACGCCCAGGTCCGACGAGCTGGACGCGGCCGCGTTCGAGGCGCTCTTCGCAGACGCCGACCCCGATGGTGTCGTCGACCTTCCTGCCGCAGACGAGGCGTTCGCCGCTCGGATGACCGCACTGGAACAGAGCGGGAAGACTGCCGCGGCATCGCGTGGCCTGACCGAGAAGGTCCGCAGTCGCACCGCAGTCACCCTGCAGTGGTGCGCGATCGGCATCGCGACGATCGGCCTGACCCTCGGCATCTGGGCTGCCACGACCGGCCGCCTCTCCGCCATCCCTGGTGTGGTCGTGATCTCCTTCGTCGCGTTCCTCGTCCTGATGTCGAGCCTGTACGCGTTCTCGAAGCACACCGTGCTCACCGCCGAGGGCGCACGCACCTACGAGTACCTGCAAGGCGTGCAGGAGTTCATCCGGGTCGCCGAGGCGGATCGCCTGCGCATGCTCCAGTCCTACAGCGGCGCGGAACGCCGACCGGACGGCACCGCCGACGTCATCCACCTGTACGAACGACTCCTCCCCTACGCGATCCTCTTCGGCATGGAAAACGAATGGGGTGACGTCCTCGAGCACGCCTATGCAAGTGAGCATCGCGGGGCGACCTGGATGGGCGACCCCACATCCTTCGCCGTCCGGATGCAGCTCGGCGCGTTCGTGGCATCGTCCCGCTCCGCCGCGAGCTATACGGCCCCCTCGACGAGCACCTCGTCGAGCGCCGGCGGATCGTTCGGCGGAGGGTTCTCCGGGGGCGGAGGCGGCGGCGGGTTCTCGGGCGGGCGTTGACGTCGGTCGCGCGAGAGTCAGATCAGCGGAGAAGGACCGGAAGCCTCACGAAGGGCGCGCTCGACGGTGGACTGCACCAGCGCCGACAGGTATCCGCCGGGGTTCTCCACACCGATCTCTCGCAGCCGTGCGGTCGACTGCCCGATGATCGACCGGGAGAACTCGGTGGCGGTCGCGATCGCATCCGCATATGCGGGGCGGTCGGCTTCGGCGATGACGATCGGTTCGCATCCCATCTCCACGGCGAGCGCCTGCGCGATGGGCAGCACAGCTGCGGCCGCGGTCACCGCGGCGAAGCCGGCCTGCAGCTGTCGGAGGTCGATCGACGTCCCGGTGAATGTGATCGCCGGGTGCACGGCCAGCGGGATCGCACCGCGTTCGGCGGCAGGGCTCAGGACCTCGATGCCGTGTGCGGGGTCGGTGTGCAACACGAGCTGTCCCACCTGCCAACCGCCTACCTCGGCGATGCCGGCGACCAGCGAGGGCAGCTGGTCCGAGGGGACTGCGATGATCACGAGTTCGGCTCGACGCACGACGTCGAGCGCATCGAGCACCGGCACATCGGGAAGGACCGCAGAGGCACGCTCGTCGTCTGAGCCGCTCGTGATCCCGACCACGGCATGTCCTGCCCCGCCGAGCGCGGCTCCGATGACGGGGCCGACGCGCCCGGCGCCGATGATCCCGACGCCGAGTCGCCCGTCCCGCGGTACCGTCACTGCTCCGGCCGCGGCGGTGCGGCGGGCGGCCCCGTGTACGGAGGCGGAGGCGTCACCGGGGACGGCCCGGCGTACGGGGGTGGAGGCACCGGAGCAGCAGCGGGCGCGGCGGCCGAATTCTCGCTCCATCGATGGCTCGTGTCGCGCGACGCGGCCTCCGCGGCGGCGACCACGACACCGTCGAGCAGCGCCAGGGCATCGGCCCGCTCGAGTCCGGAGAGGTAACCCGTGATCGGACCGGGAACGGTGTGAACCTGTGCCCCCGACACCCGCTGTGCTCGATCGATCGGCCCCTGGCTGAGGGACACGCCCTGCAGGCGCGCGAGCGGGAACACGGCGAGCTTGCGCCACACGATCCCGCGACGAAGCAGCAGCCCGAAATCGGTCACGAGATAGCCGTGCCGCTTCCACGAGAACGGACGCCGCCACCGCGCTCGACGAGGCATCGTCCGGTAGGCATCGCCCTCCCCCGGACCCACGATGCCGTGCTCCCAGAGTTCCGGGATGTTCGCCGCCGGAACGTCCGGCAGAACCAGCCCGAGGACACGCTCGACGTCGGCCCGCTTGCCGACCGGGAGCACCACGTTGAACTGCTGCCCGCTTCCGGAGGACTGCTGCGCGGCGCTCTTGCCGCTCATCCGGTTGATCCGGATCGTCCACCAGCCGAACGGACGCCACAGCAGGGACTGCGACACCTCGACCGCGAAGATGCGTCCGGGCGGAAGCGTCTCGGTCACCGTGGTGAGCAGACCGTAGGTGATGCGCACGCCGTCGGGCGTCGGCGCGATCGAATAGCGCAGCGACTTCGAGATCTGTGCCCAAGTGATACCGACGACAGCGATGACCATCGGCACACCCATGCCGAGGCCCAGGCCGAGCAGCACGATCCCGCCGCCCGTGTCGCCGTCGACGAACATGCCGATCAGCGCGCTGCCGAAAGCGATCGCGAAGATCGCGCCGAAGAACACGAACCAGAGCAGACCCGAGATCAGTTGGGAGCCGACCAGACGGCCCGTCGGGATCTTGACGACGCTCTCGGGGACGACATCGGCGAGGTCCACCCCCGCGAGGAGTCCGTTGACGCCCTCGTTCATCGAGCCGACCAGCTGCGCGCGAGCAGAGGTGGGCGCGTCCGCCGCGGCAGTGGGATCAGGGTTCTGGGCCGCAGCGCGTGCCGCCCTCGCTCCGGAAGCCAGGCGGAGGATGTCCGACCGGACGGACTCCGCGCGAGCCGTTGCGAGATACTCCAGCTCCACGTTCGCGTCGTTGCCCGCGCCGACGACCTCGAGCTTGGCGAGGCCGATGATGCGAGCGGGGAAGGGGCGGGTGAGGTTGACGCCCTGCACCCGATCGAGCGGTGCCCGACGGTGCGAGCGGAAGATGATGCCCTTGCGCACTTCGACGTGGTCACCGGTGATGCGGAACTGCTGGAAGCGCCAGACGAACCAGAAGATCAGTATCAGCACGATCGCGAGACCGAGCACGCTGAGCAGCACGACCAGGATCAGGTTGTTTGCCAGCACCCACTCGACGGGGTCGGCCCCGGCATAGTCACCGTAACGCGCCTCCTCCGGCGCGAACAGGGCCACAGCCCATGCGATGAGGCGATCGCGCATGTTCGCGATCGTGATGCCGGCGACGATGATGAGCACCAGCCCGCCCTTGAAGAGCGGGGTGAGCGGATGCATGCGGTGCCACTCGCCGTTGGCGAGGCTCGTGGACGGCTCCGAGGCCGTCGCCTGCGCACTCGGGGACGGCGGGAGCTGCGGCTCGCTCACAGGCCGGTCCGGCGGGTCTCGGCAACGTGGATGAGCGTGTCGCGAAGTGCCTCCGCGGCCTCCTGGGTGAGCCCGGGGATCTGCACGCCGGTCGTCGCCGCCGCGGTGACCATCTTCAACTGGGCGATACCGAAAGCGCGATCGAGAGGTCCCTGCGTGATGTCCACCAGCTGCATGCGCCCATAGGGAACCGCGATCATGCGCTGCCAGAGGATTCCCTTGCGGAAGACGATGTCATCGGCACGCAGCATGTATCCGATCGCCCTGGCCTGGCGCGGCAGGATGATGAGAGCGAAGACGGTGATCAACAGGATCACGCCGGCGGGGATCCACACCCACTGCTGGTGCAGCACCAGGTTCAGCACGACGGCCGCGACGGCCACAAGGACGATGAAGATCACATTCTGCACGATCTGGGACACGACGTAGCGGGGCGAGATCTGGTGCCAGGTGCCGTCGAGTTCCAGCCGGGCCTCGTTGCGCGCGGTGCGCAGCTTCGAGTAGGTGCCCTGGTCGAGGGCGGCGAGATCAGTGCCCTCCGCCGGGTTGAGGGGCGTGGTCTCTGGGTTCTGAGTCATCAGGATCCTTCGGCAGGGTGCAGAACTGTTCGGCGACGAGAGCGGCGATCACGAGGATGATCGCACTTCCGATCAGGGCCAGCATGGCCACAGTCGACCCTACCTGCGGAACGACGGGACGGGACAGGAGGAACGCCAGCAGGCCGGCCCCGAAGCCGGCCATGATCGCCCCGAGCAGGCTCGAGGCACGGGCGAGCGTCGCCGCACGGAGGGCGCGGAACGGATCGATGCGGATCCCCGACCGCACGCTGCGCCGGACCGGCCAGGCGACCCCCACCGAGGCGGCGGCGATCAGGAGGAGCAGCACGGGCAGCAGCAGCGACGGCGTGAACGTGATGCGGCCCGACACCGTGAGGATGTGATCGAGCAGGAATCCACCGCCGCCGGCGAGCAGCGCGAGGACGACGAGGACGCCGAGGGACGTGCGCCTCATCCCTCGCCCCGTGCTCGAAGCCCGGCGACGAGGTCCGACACCTTTCCCTTGCCGAGCAGTTCGGCCTCGGGGTCGACATCGAGCCACGGATCGAGGACGAACAGCCGCTCACCCGCCCGGGGATGCGGCAGCTGCAGGCGGGGGTCGTCCGACACGAGGTCGCCGTACGCGATCAGGTCGAGATCGAGGGTGCGGTCGCCCCACCGTTCCCGGCGCTCCCTGCCGTTCTCGTCCTCGATGGCGTGGAGCATCCCGAGAAGGATCTCGGGCGCGAGCCGCGTGGTGACCAAAGCGACCGCGTTGACGTAGCCGGGCGCGTCGGGATCCGGACCGTCCAGGCGGAGCGCGACGGTCTCGAACAAGCGCGAGAGCCGGACGTCGCTCACCAACGGCAGCCGGGCGATCCGCTCGGCCGCCGCACGGATGGTCCCCTGACGGTCCCCGAGGTTCGCGCCGAGCGCGACGACCGCCACGGTTTCGGGACGGCCGGCGCGGCGGTCCGGCAGATCGAGCGGGTTCGCGAGGTTGCGGCTCATATCGTGATGTCTTCCATCGCCTCGGGCGCACGGCTGCGGTGCACCGTGACGGCCACATCCGCGAAGCTGAGCGGAATCGGGGCGTGCGGCTTGTGCACGGTGACGGTGACGTTCTGCACGCGCACGTCTCCCAGCGCCACGGCGGCGATCCGTTCGGCGAGCGTCTCGATCAGGTTCACCGGCTCGCCCCCCACCACCGCTGCCACCTTCTCGGCCAGTTCTCCGTAGTGCACGGTGTCGGCCACGTCATCCGACGCCGCCGCCTGGTCCAGCGACATCCGCAGACGCAGATCGATCGAGAACTCCTGCCCGTCCTCCCGCTCGTGCGCATAGACGCCGTGGCGGCCGAAGACGGTCAGGCCGGTGAGGACGATCTCATCGAGGAAATCCATGCCTCTAGCGTACGGGGGACGCCCTCCGGCGGCTGAGCGGACGTTCAGCCCGTCCAAGCATGCGTTATCGCGAGCGCATCGCGGGTGGCGGCCACATCGTGGACCCGCACGGCCCACGCTCCGGCCTGCGCGGCGAGCGCGCTCGTGACAGCCGTTGCGAGATCACGGCGCGACTCCGATACCTCGTCGTCGGTGCCGGTCTCCTGGCGCAGTGTCTCCGCCAGGAAACGCTTGCGCGACGTGCCGATCAGGACCCGGGGCCCGAGCGCGACGATCTCCTCGAGTCCGCGCAGCACGTCCCAGTTCTGCGCCCCGGTCTTCGCGAAGCCGATACCCGGGTCGACGATCACCCGCGACGGGGCGATCCCGGCCACGGCCGCCTCGCCCATGCGCTCGTGGAGTTCACCGGCGACTTCACGGGCGACACGGCGGTACTCGGCGTTCGCGTACATGTCCGCGGAGAAGCCGCGCCAGTGGCCGATGACGAAGTCCGCGCCCGACTCGGCGACGGCCGCACGCATCTCCGGGTCGGCGAGCCCGCCGGAGACGTCGTTCACGATGCGGGCGCCCGCACGCACGGCCGCGGCAGCGGTGGCCGCACTGAGCGTATCGATGCTCACGGGCACACCGGCAGCGGCGAGTCGCTCGATCACGGGGATGACGCGCTGCTGCTCGACGTGCTCACCGACCCGCTCCGCACCCGGCCGGGTGGATTCACCGCCGACGTCCAGCACGGTCGCTCCCTCGGCACGCAGTCGCAAACCGTGCGCGACCGCATGATCGACATCGAGGTAGCGCCCGCCGTCGCTGAAGGAGTCGGGCGTGACGTTGAGGATGCCCCAGATGCCCGTCATCAGCGTGCTGCTCCGGACCCTGCCGCCCCGATCAACGTGATGAGCTCGGTCCGGGCGACGGCGTCCGTGTACTCGCCCCGGGCGGCGATCGTGAGCGTGGAGGTCTCGGTCTGCCGACCGCCCCGCATCGTCACACAGCCGTGGGCGGCGTCGAGCACCACCAGCACGCCGCGGGTGTCGAGGTGTTCGGCGATCGTGTCCGCGATCTGCTCTCCGAGTCGCTCCTGCACTTGAGGGCGCGCGGCGAGGATCTCGACCACGCGAACGAGCGCCCCGAGCCCCACGACCTGCTCCCCCGGAAGATACGCGATGTGGGCGTGCCCGGCGAACGGCAGCAGGTGATGCTCGCAGACCGAGCGGAAGCGGATGTCGCGCAGCAGCACAGCGCCGGAGGGCAGGGTGTCGGGCGCCGGGCCGCGGGAGACGCTGATCGTGCGGGCGAGCGGCTCCGCCGGATCCTCCCCCACCCCGGAGAAGAACTCGGAGTACAACTCCCCCATCCGCGACGGGGTCTGCTTCAATCCCGGTCGATCCGGATCCTCACCGATCGCCTCGAGAAGCTCGCGGGTGAGCCGCTCGACACGCTGTCTGTCGACGGTCACGTCACGCCGTCGCGGGCCGCGGGTGCCCGGCTCCCGCCGAACCCTGCTGCGTGCGCGGGGCACCGGCCGGGGCTTCGACGGATGCCGCGAGCGAGACGTCCTTCTTCGGTACTTCGATCGGAGGACGCTCAGACACCGGACGGCCTTCGCTCGAGAGC
This sequence comes from Microbacterium sp. ZOR0019, assembly GCF_000800925.1. NCBI lineage: Bacteria > Bacillati > Actinomycetota > Actinomycetes > Micrococcales > Microbacteriaceae > Microbacterium > Microbacterium sp. ZOR0019. The sequence goes on from NZ_JRKC01000017.1 coordinate 72,686, forward strand.
CACAACGGGCGCTCCGGAAGCTTCTTGATCTCGGTGAAGATCTCGGCGATCTGGTTGTGGTCGAGGGTCTCCTCCTCGAGCAGGGCCAGAGCGAGCTTGTCGAGGATGTCGCGGTTCGCGCTGAGAACCTCGTAGGCCTCGTTGTGCGCCTGTTCGATGAGCGCGCGGACCTGGGTGTCGACCCGCTCGGCGATCGTCTCGGAGTACTCACGTCCTCGACCCATGTCGCGCCCGGCGAACGGCTCGCCGCCCTCGGTGCCCAGCTTGACCGGACCGAGTTCGGTCGTCATGCCGTATTCGATGACCATCTTGCGAGCGATCGAGGTCGCCTTCTCGATGTCGTTCGAGGCACCGGTGGTCGGATCGTGGAAGACGAGTTCCTCGGCGACGCGGCCGCCCATGGCGTAGGTCAGCTGGTCCTGGAGCTCGTTACGGGTGACGGAGTACTTGTCGTCGAGCGGCAGCACCATCGTGTAGCCGAGAGCCTTGCCGCGGGGCAGGATCGTGATCTTGGTCACCGGGTCGGTGTAGTTCATCGCGGCGGCGGCGAGTGCGTGTCCGCCCTCGTGATACGCGGTGATGAGCTTCTCCTTGTCGCGCATCACCCGGGTGCGGCGCTGCGGACCGGCGATCACACGATCGATGGCCTCGTCGAGGGCGCGGTTGTCGACCAGCTGCGCGTTCGAGCGCGCGGTCAGCAGCGCCGCCTCATTGAGCACGTTGGCGAGGTCGGCACCCGTGAAACCGGGGGTCTTGCGTGCGACGACCTCGAGGTCGACGTTCTTGGAGAGCGGCTTGCCCTTGCTGTGCACCTCGAGGATCTTCTGACGTCCCTTGAGGTCGGGGGCGTCCACGCCGATCTGGCGGTCGAAGCGACCGGGGCGCAGCAGCGCGGGGTCGAGGATGTCCGGACGGTTGGTCGCCGCGATCACGATGACGTTCGCGTTCGGATCGAAGCCGTCCATCTCGACCAGCATCTGGTTGAGGGTCTGCTCGCGCTCATCGTTTCCGCCGCCCATACCGGCGCCGCGGTGACGGCCGACGGCATCGATCTCGTCGATGAAGATGATCGCCGGAGCGTTCTCCTTGGCCTGGCCGAAGAGGTCGCGCACACGCGAGGCTCCGACACCGACGAACATCTCGACGAAGTCCGATCCGGAGATCGAGTAGAAGGGGGCTCCTGCTTCCCCGGCCACCGCACGGGCGAGCAGCGTCTTGCCCGTTCCTGGGGGGCCGTACAGCAGGACGCCCTTCGGGATGCGGGCACCGATCGCCTGGAACTTGGCGGGGTCCTGCAGGAACTCCTTGATCTCGTGGAGTTCCTCGATGGCCTCATCGGCACCCGCGACATCGGCGAAGGTGACGGTCGGGGTCTCCTTGCTCACCAACTTGGCCTTGGACTTGCCGAACTGCATGACCTTGCCGCCGCCGCCCTGCATCGACGACAGGAGCCACCAGAACAGGAGGCCCAGCAGAACGAGCGGGAGGAGGAGGGAGAGGAAGCCGTCGAACCAGGTCGCCCGCGGCACCGCGTCGTTGAAGCCGTCCTTGGGAGCGGCCTCATTGATCGCCGAGACCACCTCGTCGGCGCGAGCGTCGACGTAGTAGAACTGCACGTTCTCGGAGCCTTCGAACGGCTTGGAGAGTGTCATGTCCACACGCTGATCGCCGTCGGTGGTCACCACCTCGGTGACGGTGGTGCCGGAGAGGAGCTTGAGCCCCTCCTGCGTCGTGATCTGCTTGGGCGCACCCAGATTCGAGATCAGCAGGAATCCGCCGAAGAGCAGCACGCCGATCAGCGCGACGTAGATCAGCGGATTCCGGGTGAGCTTCTTCACATCCATGATCGGATCAGCGTATCGCGCGCGCCCTAGGGGGTCGCTGTGCGTTCACCCACGGCGTACCCCGGCAGCACGGCCCGTCGGCGCGCGTGTCAGGAGTACACGTGCGGCGCGAGCACGGCGACGTCGCGCAGGTTGCGGTACCGCTCGTCGTAATCGAGGCCGTACCCGACGACGAAGTCGGTGGGGATGTCGAAGCCGACGTACTTGCAGTCGATGACGACTTTCGCAGCCTCAGGCTTGCGCAGGAGGGCCAGCACCTCGATCGACTCCGCCCCGCGGGAGCCGAAGTTCTCGAGCAGCCAGCTGAGCGTGAGGCCGGAATCGATGATGTCCTCGACGATCAGGACGTGCTTGCCGTTCAGGTCGGTGTCGAGGTCTTTGCGGATCTGCACGACACCGCTCGACTTGGTGCTCGCGCCGTAGCTCGAGACCGCCATCCAATCCATCGGGGCGTGGAACGGCAGTGCCCGCGCGAAATCGGCCATCACCATGACGGCGCCTTTGAGGACGCCGACGAGGACGAGGTCTTTGCCCTCGTAGTCTCGGGCGACCTGCGCCGCCAACTCCTCGAGTTTGGCGAGGATCTCCTCCTCTGTGACGAGGATCTGTGCAAGGTCGTCCTGGATCTCCGCGGCGCGCATGGATCGATTTTAGGCGACGCCACCCCATGCTCCGGTATCCCCCACTACTGTGAGCGGTGACGCGGGCGGACGCCCCTGAGGGAAGGATTCACCATGGCTCTTGACGACATCCTCGCGCAGGTACCGATCGACGACATCGCGGAGAAGCTGGGGGTCTCGCGAGACGAGGCCAAGGTCGCCGTCGAACAGGGTGGCGCCGTGCTCCTGGGCGGCCTCGCGAAGAACGCGGAGACCGACGAGGGCTCGGCAGCGATCCAGAACGCGCTCAAGAAGCACGAGGGCACCGCCGGCGCCTCGAAGGTCGATGACATCGATCAGGCCGACGGCGGCAAGATCGTCGCGCACATCCTCGGCTCGAAGGAGAAGGAGGTCACGAAGGAGCTCACGGAGTCGAAGGCGACTCCCGGCATCGACTTCGGCAAGCTCCTCCCCATCCTGGCGCCGATCGTGATGGGCCTCATCGCCAACGCGAACAAGGACAAGACCGCCAAGACGGACACCGGAGCCGAGAGCTCTGGCGGGATCGGCGACCTCATCGGCGGCCTTCTCGGCGGAGGCGGCAGCAGTGGTTCCGGCGGAGGCGGGCTCGGCGACGTGATCGGCGGACTGCTCGGCGGCGGGAACGGCAGCGGATCGGGCGGCGGCATCGACCTCGGCGGAATCCTGGGCGGTCTCTTCGGCGGGAAGAAGTAGGGCTTCCCCCTCGCTCAGCGACCGGACGCGGTGAAGACGATGCGCCCACCGCGGCGCACGGCCGAGCACTCGGGCAGGTCGATCGGCCCCTGACCGTTCCAGTCGGTCACGAGCCGCGCCACCTCGATGGTCTGCGTCCTCGTGAGGCTGACACCGAACTCGCTGTCGACGACCAGGCGGATGATCCGGTTGCGCAGCGCCGCCGGGTTCGCGGCGAGCGCCGCGACGCTGACGGAGATGCCGGCTTCGGCGTGCTCGACGATGTCTTCGATCGTCTCGTGGATCATCTCGTCGAAGGCTTCCGCGTCTTCCCGCAGCTGTTCTGCGGTGCGCACGAGCGCATCGGCGATGCCCGGGCCGAGTTCCGATTCGAGCACCGGGAGCACGCGCTCACGCACCCGAACCCTGGCGTAGCGCTCGTCACGGTTGTGCGGGTCGTCCCACGGCGTGAGCGCGGAGGCGACGCAGAAGGCCCGGGTCGTCTCCCGCCGGACGCCGAGCAACGGGCGCACCCACCGCACACCGTCTGCGTCTTCGCGGACCGGCGCCATGCCCTGCAGGCTTGTGGCCCCGGATCCGCGGGCGAGACCGAGCAGCACGGTCTCCGCCTGGTCATCGAGGGTGTGCCCGAGCAGGACCGCGGCGGCGCGGACGTCTGCCGCCGCATCCCGCAGCACCCCGTAGCGCGCCTCACGCGCCGCGGCCTCCGGCCCTCCGTCCCCGGAGACGTCGACACGCACGATCAGCGGGTCGAGACCGAGCGCCGCCGCCGCCCGCGCCGCCTGCGAAGCCACCGCGTCCGATCCTCCCTGCAGACCGTGGTCGACGGTGAGCGACGCCGCGCGGAGCCCGAGCTTGGGAGCTTCGAAGGCTGTGGCGGCAGCGAGCGCGAGGGAATCCGCTCCTCCGGAGAGGGCGACGATCACCGTGGACCCCTCGGGCATGTCGGCGAGCGCGGTGCGCACGGCCAGACGGATCTCGGCGATGGCGGGAGACAGGGAAGGCACGGTTCCACGGTAGGGCACGGCCCCGGTCCGTGCGCCGGCGCACCCTCGGGGCTATCCTGACGCCGTGACAGCTCACCCCCGCACACAACAGTTCCGCACCGAACGTTTCAAGGCGTTCGTCGATGCTGTCGTGGCGATCGCGATGACGCTGCTCATCCTGCCGTTGTTGGAGTCCATCTCCGATGCGGCGTCGGAGAGACTGACGACCGCGGAGTTCTTCTCCGAGCACTCGCCTCAGCTGGTGAGCTTCGCGCTGAGCTTCGTCCTCATCGCGACGTTCTGGATGGGACACCACAGTCAATACCGCGATGTGGAGCTGATCACCACGCCGCTCCTGTGGATCAACGTCGCCTGGATGGCGACGATCGTCTGGTTGCCCGTGCCGACCGCGATGCTCGGGCAGCTGGACTCCGACGCCCTCCAGGCCGTGGTCTACATCGGGACGTTGATCATGACGCAGGTCACGACCTTGGCGGGGTGGATGTATCTGCGTCGCCACCCCGACCTCACGACGGCACCGACGGAGGTGCTGAGGGCGGGGATCGTCGGCGACCTCGCCGCGATCATCCTGTTCGCCGTCTCCTTGGTGATCGCCGTGCTCACCGTGCCCAACGGCTATTTCGCCCTGCTCCTCCTCCTGCTGAACGGTCCGCTCTCGCGCCTGCTCAACCGCATCGCACACCGTCGCGGGCGGGGGTCGGACGCCGAGGAGCCGCGGGTAGGCTAGTCCGCGGTATCCAACCGAACTTTTCCTGAGGAGTACACGCATGGGCGCACACGACGCCGTCATCGAGATCCCGCGCGGCAGCCGCGTGAAGTACGAGGTCGACCACGAAACCGGACGAGTGCACCTCGACCGCGTTCTCTACACGACTTTCGGCTACCCGGCCGACTACGGCTACTTCGACAACACGCTGGGTGAGGACGGGGACCCGCTCGACGTGCTCGTGCTGCTCGACCACGCGATCTACCCGGGCGTCGTCGTCGAGGTCCGTCCCGTGGCCGTGCTGAAGATGAGCGACGAGGCCGGCGGAGATGACAAGCTGGTCGCCGTGCTCTCGAAGGATCCTCGCTGGGCGCACATCCAGGACATCGACGACATCGCCGAGTACACGAAGAAGGAGATCTCGCACTTCTTCGAGCACTACAAGGACCTCGAGCCCAACAAGTGGGTCAAGGTCGACGAGTGGGGGAACGCGGCCGAGGCGCAGCGCATCCTCGACGAAGCGATCGTGCGTTTCGGCGAGCAGGGCCACTGATCGCCCGCGCCTTCGACGAGAAGACCCCCGGTTCCGCAACTGCGGTCGGGGGTCTTCTCGTCGAAGATGAGGTGCTGATCAGGCGGAGACGCCGTGTTGGGCGAGGAACTGCACCGGGTTGATGGCGCTGCCATACCGGTAGACCTCGAAGTGCAGGTGGCAGCCGAACGAGCGCCCGGTGTTGCCCGCGTAGGCGATGACCTGACCGGACCTGACCCACTGGCCCGACCGCACGACGATGCCTCCGTCGCGGATGTGCGCGTAGCCGGTGCCGATTCCCCCGCCGTGCTGGATGCGGATGTAGTTTCCGTAGCCGCCGTTGTAGCCCGCGTAGTCGACAGTGCCGGACTGGGCGGCATAGATCGCAGCGCCGCAGCCGTTCGCGAAGTCCGTGCCGTAGTGGAAACTCGAGGAGCAGCCCTGCGGGCCGCACTGCTGCGAACGGGGTCCGTAGCCGGAGCTCTTGCCGCCGCCGTGAGGACGGCACCAGCCACCGCTGCCCTGAGAGCCGCCGCCGCCGCTGTTGCCGCCGGCGTTGGCCGCAGCTTCCGCAGCTTCGCGCTCTCTGCGCTTCTTCTCCTCGGCCGCGACACCGGCCTTGTAGCCCGCGACCGTCTTGGTCGTCGCGTCCTTGAGAGCGGCGAGCTGCGCCTGCATGGTGGCGAGGTTCGCGGACTGCTCGTCGAGCGCAGCCTGAGCGGCGTCGGCTGCCTGCTGAGCGACGACCATCTTCTCTTCGGCGATCTTCTGCAGGCGGTCGCGCTCATCACGAGCGACCACCGCCTGGTCGCTCATGGACTGCGCGGAGTTCCGGGCGGCGACCGCATCGTCGTACACCGACTGGTTGTACTCGAACAGCTTGTCCATCGTGCCGAGGCGCGCGAGCAGCTCGTCGGCATTGTCGGCGGATCCGGTGAAGAGCAGCTCGAGAGAGGTGTCATCGCCACCGTTGCGATACAGCTGCGCGGCGACCTGGCCCGCCTTCTTCGCGGACGCGTCGGCCTTCGCGGACTGCTCGTCGGCCTTGGCCTGCAGAGAGTCGGCCTCGGTGGACGCGGCGAAGAACTTCTGCTGCGCCTCGTAGAACTCGTCCGCGGCGACCTTCGCGGCCGCCTGGGTCTCGGCGACCTTCTGGGTCAGGGACTGGATGAGGCCCTCGATGCGGGTGACCTCGGCGGCCTTGGCGGCCTCGCTCTGCTTCGCCCGCTGCACATCGTCCCAACTCGGGTACGTCGCGGCGTAGGCGGCGGTCACACCCTGGGAGATGCCGAAGGCGCTGAGCGCGACGACGCTGAGCACGCCGAGGCCGAGAGCGCCTCGGCGGCTGAGGCCGTCTTTGCCGAACGCTCGGCGCTCGGCAGGACTGGGCGCGCAGCCGCAATCATCTGAAGCCGCGGCAACCGCAGCATCCAGAGTTGTCTGGTCGTCGTTCACGCGGCCCCTTCCGCCGGTTTCACAAATGCCACACTAACAACAACTTTCACATCCGCACCAGGGCCGATCCGACGACGGTCATCGCACGCCTGACCCTCCCATCGTCCTCCTGAAACACGCCCGGGGGTAGCCGCCTCGCCCTCGATTCGCGATTTGCCCGGATCATCCCTTATGCTTGAGCGTCGGCAAGGAAGTCCTCCGGGACTGACTCGGCCCCATCGTTTAGCGGCCTAGGACGCCGCCCTTTCACGGCGGTAGCACGGGTTCGAATCCCGTTGGGGTCACACCTTCCGATACAATTGAAAACAAGTATGGCCCTGTAGCGCAGTTGGTTAGCGTGCCGCCCTGTCACGGCGGAGGTCGCGGGTTCAAGTCCCGTCAGGGTCGCTCCGTGCGATGAGCTCTTTCTTCGGAGAGGGCTCTTCGTCTAGGACGCGACAGGTTCGCCGGTCGCGCGGCTCTGTAGCTCAGTTGGTAGAGCGTTCGACTGAAAATCGAAAGGTCACCGGATCGATGCCGGTCGGAGCCACACGAGTGATCGTTACAATCACTCCAGAAACCCTCGCCTAGCTTCTACATGGCGGGGGTTTTGCTTTGCCCTGGCGAGAAGCGGGTTCCCGCGGCCCAGTAGGCTTCGGTCATCATGGATGACGAGAGGTCGGCGCGGGGTCCCGGAGCGGGCGTCCGCCGGATCGAACTCACGATGCGGCGCCCCCGTTTCGCGCTCTACGCAGGAGTCAGGCCCACGCTCGTCATCGGCGAACGCGGTCAGCCGACGCAGTGGGGTCCCGGCACCTGGCAGATCCCCACCGATGGTCCCGTCGTCATCGAAGTGTTCCTCTTCAACCGCCTCTGGCGCTTCGGTCGCGCGGAAGCCTCCCTCACTCCCGAGGATGACGCGAACTGGGAATACCGAGCCCCGGCGCTTCCCTTCCTCCGCGGTCGTCTCCGTCCCGCGTGACTCGACTCGAATCAGCTCTGCGGAAACTGCACGCTAGAGGGCGTCCAGGGCCTTCCGCGCGAGCTCTGCTGCCTCCGCGGCGTCATCCACCCGCTCTGCGGCAGTCGCCCGGCGCTCCTGCACCTCCGGGATGTCCCGTTCGACGTGGCTCGCCGCCACGCGGGTCCGGGTGAGTTCCGCCTCGAGCTCTTCCGCTTTCTCGGCCAGCTCGGCCGCCCGGTCTCGGAGTCCCTGCAGCTCCCTCTCCTGCTTCGCGAGCTCCCGTTCCGCGGCCGTCTGGTCCTTCTCGGCCGCGGCGAGGCGACGTTCGGCTTCTCTCCGCGCGCGCCGCTCCTGCAACTCGTCGGTCGGCCGCTGCGGGGCGGCTTCCCGCGAATCGATGTCGCCGGCCACAGCGTCCCGGATGTCGGTGGCCGACGCCGTGGGTTCGAGCGCCCGCAACAGCCGCCCGGAGGCGACCGCGCTCGCAGCCAGGGGATCGAAGAACGCCGCCGAGATGCTGCGCTCGACGGCTTCCTGCGTCGCGGGTGTGATGCGTTCGCCGCGAGAACCCGCGATCTCGGCCGCCGTCTCCGCGAGCCGGCGCGTGAGGGCGCGACGTTCTCTGCCGAGCTTCGCCAGCGCAGGCGCATCCAGTTCGTCTTGCGCCTCACGAAGCTCGGCCGCCAGCCGCAGCGCCTCCCCCAGCTGGCCGGCCCGCTCCCGCGCGAACACATTCACGACCCAGGCCGCGATCGAGGGCTTGCGGAGTGCGAGGATGCGGGACGCGAGTTCCGCGTCATCGACCTCGGAGGCCCGGTCCTTCCGCGACGCGACGAAGGCTTCCGGGGAGCCCGCGTACAGAGCGGCCGCGATCTCCTCGAAGGTGGGGTCGACCATGCACCCACGATACGCCGCACACCTTCTCCAGCGTCGGTTCGCGGCTCGACCTGGACTACTCGATTGCCAGTTGGTCGGCCCAGTCCGCACTGATCAACGATCTGGTGCCGACATTGCCGTTGCCGAGTCCCGGGTAGAAGTAGAGCTGACCGGCGGGGGTGCGAGCGACCAGATCTGCGAGCCCATCGCCGTTGTAGTCGACGCCTCCGGTCAGGGCGGTGAACTCCACCCACCCCGAGCCCACCGCACGCGGCGTACCGAACCTCCCCGGCGACCCAGGATAGAAGTAGAGCGTTCCCAGACCGTCGACCGCCATCAGATCGCCACTCCCGTCGTTGTCGAAGTCGCCGCCGACGAGGAAGTGGTAGGACTGCCATCCGCCACCGACCGTGATGTGCGGGGAACCGAACCTTCCGAATCCGTTGCCACGGTAGATGGTCAGGATGCCGGACGCGGAGACACCGAGGACATCCTGCTTCCCGTCACCCGTGTAGTCGGCTCCGGAGACCACATGCAGCATGCTGTACCAGCCGTTGCCCACGGAGACGGCTGAAGCGAATCCGCCGGTGCCGTTGCCCGCATAGAACTCGAGGGCGGCATCGGACCGCGCCACGAGGATGTCGGCCTTGCCATCACTATTGAAGTCAGTATGGGTGAGATGCCTGCGGGTATCGCCCCACCCCGCGAACAGGGTCGTCCCCGACGAGAAGCGCCCCGCGCCCGTGCCCGGCCGGAGACGGAGGGCACCGTTTCCGGCGATCTCCAGCAGGTCGGCGTTCCTGTCGCCCGTGTAGTCAGCCGACGCGACACCTGGCGCCTGTCCGTCTCCGAGGCCCGGGAAGTACAGGGGAAGCGAGGCGCCGCGCACGACGTTCGAGAGGCAGACGAACCCGTTGTTGACCGCGGTGTACACCGCACCTCTGAGCCGCACCTCGAAGTGCAGGTGGTAGGCCGGGGAGTTACCCGTGTTGCCGACGATGCCGATCTTCTGGCCGCGGACCACCCGGGTGCCCGGGGCGTACATCCCCGGCGAGGCCATGTGCGCATACCTCGTGACGTAGCCGCCTGGATGCTCGACGTCGGTGTAGTTGCCGTAGCCGCTGTTCGCGGTGCGCGACTTGATGACACCGTCGTAGGACGCGACGATGGGCGTGCCGCCGGCCCCGGAGATGTCGATGCCGTCGTGGGCGCGGTAGTTGCCCCGACAGCCGTCGCCGACCTTCGACTGGATGTTGCCCGATGCCGGATAGACCATCTGGGGAACACTCGCCGCGGTAGCCGACGTGCTCGAAGACAGCGATGGCGCAGATGCGCCGATCACGAGTGCGAGCACGGTCGCGATCCCGATGCGACCGAGACGCACGCGGGATGCTCGCTTCATCTCGACGTTCTCTCTTGTTCGGCGGCCCCAGGGACGTGATGCCCTCCGCCGTCACCGTACCAGTGCGGCGGAGGTCTCCCGCGAGCGCCACCGAGGAACCGATGGATCCACTGCCACCGGCGCCGTCCTGATCAGACCAGGTCGTACTCCCCGCCGTAGGGTGTCCCGCCGTCGCCGTCGTCGTGCCCACCCTCATCGGCCGTCGAGGTCGAGATCACGACCTGTGTGGTGGAGCTGATCAGGACGCTCACCGACCGCTCCCCCGCGACGTCGAACTCGACGAATCCGCCGCCCGAGCGCATGGCCTCTTCGATCCTCCGTCTGAGGTCTGCGACATCCTGGCCCTCCGCCAGGAAGTACTCCGCCTCGTTGAGCGCGATCCGCGTGCGCATGATCGTGTACATCTCGCCTCCGGTCGTCGTCATCTTCTTCCGGTTCGCTGCTGACGCTATGCGACTCGGCTCTTCGTCGAAACGGGGTTGCGCCGCGGGCCGGGAGGAGGCAGGGGGTCACGGATGTGCCGTCGGCCGGAGCTGTGCCCTCCCTCCGAGACCGGCAAAACAGGCTCACAACTTCGCGCCGTCGCAACTAGGCTGGGAGGAGCGCCTCGCCGTCCGGACCTTCCCGGTCATGGCGGCGTGAGCCCAGACGACCTCCTCCTCCGGTCGCACGGTCCCGCACTCCGGGATGGAGCCGCAGCCCGCCGTGTGTCCACGCCAGAAAGGCACGAACCTCATGAGCGATTCTCCCGGAAACGCCGGCCGCGACGACGAGCGCTCGCCGGACTTCTTCGACCAGCTGATCGAGACCACGCCGCGCGACCAGCAGGGCGCCTTCACGGTCGGCTTCCGCGGCTACGACAAGGCCGAGGTCGACTCTGCGCTCGCGGCCCTCCGCAATCAGCTCAAGCAGGCTGCCGCCGATGTCGCCGAGGCACAGGCCCGCGAGGAAGAGGCCGTCGAGACGGTCCGGGAAGAGGAGCGCAAGGCCCGCGAAGCCCTCGAGAGCGAGTTGGCGGCCGCGAACGCCAAGGCCTCCGACGCCGAGCAGCAGGTCGCCACGCTCACCTCCGAGCTCGTCGACACCCCGCAGCCCGACGGCGAAGAGGCCCCGTCGCGTCAGCAGTTCGAGGCGATCCTCCGCGTCGCCGAGGAGCAGGCGAACGTCCTCATCCAGAACGCGGCTGTGCAGGCCGACCGCCTGATGACCTCTGCCCGTGAGGAAGTGACCGCGCAGCGCGCCGAGGCCGAAGCCGACGCTGAGCGCATCAAGGACCAGGCGCAGCGCGACGCAGACCAGGTGCGCTTGAAGATGGACACCGAGTACACGGCGCACGAGGCCCGCATCGAACGCGAAGCCGCACATGCTGCGGAGAAGGTGAACCAGGCCGCACAGGAGGCGACGGCGATCCGCACCGAGGCGGAGAAGGGCGCCGCCGCGTTGCGTTCCCTCGTCACGCGCGAGACGACCCAGCTGCGTGCCGACGCCGAGCGCGACGTCCGCGACATGAACGCCCGAGTGCTGGAGTTCGAGGAGACCCTCACCCGTCGGCAGGACGACGCGCAGCAGGAGTTCCTCGTTCTGCACAACCAGGCCGTGGCGCACGCCGAGCGCATCACCAACGACGCCAACGAGCAGGTCTCGGCGTCGCTCGAACACGCTCAGCGCATCTCGGCGCGGGCGGAGGACTACGAGCGCCTGACCCGTTCACAGGCGCAGGCCATCGAAGCCGACGCACAGGTCCGTGCTCGCGAGACGCTCGAACGCGCTCGCGCGAAGGCGCAGAAGATCGTCGACTCGGTCACCGGTCACACGACGGCAGTGCTGCACGATGCGGAGGACCGCACGCGTCAGTTGCGCTGGCAGCAGCAGCAGCTTTCGAGCTTCATGGCCGAGGTGCGCGAGCTGATCCGTCCTGACGGCATCTTCTCCGACGACGCGCTGCCGACGGAGATCACCGGAGCGGACGCTCCCGGCGCAGCCCCCGCAGAGGCCGTCGCGGACGAGGCCCCGGAAGAGACCTTCCTCGGCGATGAGGTCCTCGAGGACGAGCTCGACGACGACAGCCCGCTCGAGAAGATCACGATCGACGTGGTGGAGACGAAGAAGAAGTCCTCCAAGTAGTCACGCAGACGAGAGAGGCGCGAGCAGGGATCCCTGCTCGCGCCTCTCTCGTTCCCGGACTGATCAGCGCCCGGATGTGTGTGCGGGCTAGGCCCGACCGAACTGCGCCACCGCAGGGCAGTCGAACGGGTCGGCACCGGCCGCGAGGCCGACCCGGTTGAGGTACTCGATCACGATCAGGTACGAGCGTCCGAGGCTGGTCTCCGTGTACGGCACGTTGTTCGCGGCACAGTAGTCGCGCACGATCTCCCGCGCCTTCGCCAGATGCGGTCGCGGCATGCTCGGGAAGAGGTGGTGCTCCACCTGGTAGTTGAGTCCGCCCATGAGCCAGGTCGTCCACCAGCCCCCGCTGATGTTGCGGGAGGTGCGGACCTGCTTGGTGAAGAAGTCGAGACGGGCGGCGGGATCGACGATCGGCATGCCCTTGTGGTTCGGCGCGAAGGCGGCCCCCATGTAGACACCGAACACCGCGAACTGCACGCCCATGAACGCGAACGCCATCCCGAGCGGGAGCATCATGAACACGGGCACGAGGATCAGGGCGAACCGCAGTGCGATGATGCTCAGCTCGGTCCAGCGTCCCTTGACGTTCTTGGTCGTCAGGAGGTACTTCAGTCCGAGGAAGTGGAGGTTCAGTCCCTCGAGCGTGAGAAGAGGGAAGAAGAGCCACCCCTGCTTGCGGGTGATCAGCTTGATCAAGCCCTTCGCCCTCGCCGCGTCCTCCTCGAGGAACGAGATGGTGTCGACCTCGATGTCGGGGTCCTTGCCGACCTGGTTCGGGTTGCCGTGGTGTTTGGTGTGCTTCGAGTCCCACCACGAGTAGCTCATGCCGATGCTGGCGATCACGATGCGTGCGAGCTTGAAGTTCGCGGGACCCGTTGTGAGGATCTGGCGGTGCGCGGCCTCGTGTCCGAGGAACGCGATCTGGGTGAGGACGATGCCGAGGCCCGCCGCGATGAGCAGTTGGAACCAGCTGTCGCCGAGCAGGATGAAGCCGGTGATGAGGCCGCCGAGAGCGACGGCGATGCCGACGGACACCAAGACGTAGAACCACTGCGTCCGGCCGAGCAGCCCGGTCTCCTTGACCACCTGCGACACCTGCTTGTACGCCTTGGCCATCGGCGGGAAATCCGCATTGCCGGAGTACGTCTGACGAATCGGGCCCAGCGTTGCCGCGGTCGGTTCGATCTGTGTGATGGAGATGATCTTCTCCTGACGTTCGGAGCCCTTGAGCTGTGAAAGCCCAAGGCAGCCGCCCAACGCTTACCTCACAGTAGCCCCCACCGCATACGCGTCAGGGAATACATCGGAACCTCACGACGAGCGCCCAGGGACGCTCGGGTCCGGCGCTCCGCCGCTCGGTCAGGCGCGGGCGCGGCGAGCGCGGCGCCGCCAGGCTCGCGGGAGGAAGGCAGGACCCTGTGGGGTCGGCTCGTGTGCGTCTTCGAGCGCACGGAAGGCCTCGTCGAGCGAGCCGAATGCGCCGAGCTCGGCGCCGTGGTTGTCGCGCACGAGATGGGCGCTGCCATCGAACTCGACGAAACCGGCGAATTCGCCGGCACGGGTCGCGACGTGGACGTCATCGTCAGCCTGCTTCCAGGTCAACGGATCGGATGGAGGAAAAGTGGTCGTGCTCATGGTCATGCTCATTGCTGTGTGGCGGACACGCGTGGCGCTCCGCAAGATGTGAGATCGAGGGCGGATTCCGCACGCATCGATGTGCGCGGTCCGTGATGGCCCTGATCAGTGGCGACGTGGCGGCCGAGAGGGGCGATGCACACACGTTGCATGATCAGCATAGCAGACCGTTGCATCGCGCTGTGGCGCGCTGGATCAGCGCCGCGGCTCGCGCTAGACCTCGTTGCCGTCTGCCGATGCCACCGGCGGCCGAAGGACCAGCACCACGACGACGCCGACGAGGATCAGAGCCGTCAAGGTCACGGGGATCGGAAGCACCGGGTCCAGCAGCACGAGAAGAGCAGCGATCGGGACGACGGTGTTCACCACGCGGTCGGCGTTCTCCCGGATCGCAATCCACCAGATGCCGAGCAGGAAGATCGCGATCGGGATGGTGACGGTGAAGGAGGCCGCGACGTTGGACAGATGGCTCTCCCCCGTCAACACGTCGAGTTCGACCTCGATCCCGGCCGAGAAGGCGGCGGCCGCTGCGAACACGAAGTAGTGCGTGTAGCCGTATCGCAGTGAGCGCTGGAAGCTGGTGATGGCCCGGTGGTGCGGTGGCCAGAAGTAGATCCACCACAGTGACGCCGTGACGACGAGCGTGAGCACCGAGATCGCGATCAGCGGACCGAGGCTCTCGACCTCCTCGATCGCTTCGATGATGGCGTTCGCGGACGCGAGCAGGCTCTCCCCCAACACGATCAGGGTGAAGAGGCCGTAGCGCTCCGTGATGTGGTGAGGATGCCAGGGCGTCTGCTTCCGGTACTCGGCGAACACCGGGATGCCGATCTCGATGAGGGCGAAGACGACGAACGCGGCGATCTGCCAGGGCCCGCTCGGAATCACGAGGAAGAGGATCCACAGCACCTGGACCGCGGCGATGCCGAACGCGTATCGCCGTGTCGCCGAACGCAAGGGACCGGCCGAGCGTGATGCCCGCAGCCACTGCGCCACCATCGCGATGCGCATGACGACGTATCCGAGGACCGTGATCGTGAAGTCACCGTCGGTGAACGCCCGTGGGATACCCGCCGCCACCACGAGGACACCACCCATCTGAACGAACGTCGTCACGCGATAGAGCCAGTCGTCGGTGTCGAAGGACGTCGCGAACCACGTGAAGTTCATCCAGGCCCACCAGATCGCGAAGAACAACATCGCGTACGAAGTGATGCCGTGCAGGAAGTCGCCATGGCTCAGCGCGTGGTGCAGCTGCGCGGATGCGATACTCACCGCGACGACGA
This sequence comes from Microbacterium sp. ZOR0019, assembly GCF_000800925.1. NCBI lineage: Bacteria > Bacillati > Actinomycetota > Actinomycetes > Micrococcales > Microbacteriaceae > Microbacterium > Microbacterium sp. ZOR0019. The sequence continues at coordinate 87,833 of NZ_JRKC01000017.1, forward strand.
ACACGAGGTCGAAGAACAGCTCGAGCGTGCTGGCGGTGCGGTGCGGCTGGGCAGGATCGCGCGGCAGCATCGGGCGGAGGTGGAAGCGCGCAGTGGTCGGGTTCGCGGTCACGGCGACAGGATAGCGCCAGGTCTCATCCCCGCGGCGACACAGGTTCGTCCATTCGGGAGAATTACCTTTCGGTCGCCCGCATGTTCCGCTACAGTGTTGAAGGTCTGCAGTGCCTGCTGTCAGCGAACGCCGTGTGGGACGGCGAAAACGCACTCCGTGATGTGGGAATCACAGAGAGTTTCAGCAGGACCCGAGGGGTCGGGACGCAGACGATGCCGTGAACGTGGGGTTCATGGTCTGGGGAATCTGGGGAATCAAATGACGCACTGGGGAATTTTGCGTACATTCACGGCTCAAGGGGCCTCGGCATGACTTCCGTCGAGGATGCTCTGAGCATCGCTCGTACGGGCTTCGCGCCGGTGGCGGCTCCGCGAGCCACCAAGTCGGTGACGCGCACGGTGGTCACACCGCGCGCATCGGCGACGTTGGAACGACGTCGGCAGTGGGAGCGCGGCTATCGGATGCGTCTGCGGATCACGGATGCGGCTGTCATCCTGTTCGCGGTCGGTCTGACGGCGGCGATCCAGCTGATCACCGACGTGTGGGCCGCCGAAGCGCTGCGCAACGCGGCGCTTCTCGGCCTGGCCTGGTATCTGATGCTGTCGGCCCTCAACACCCGGGCGGCCGCCATCTTCGGATCCGGAGCCACCGAGTACCGCCGCGTGGCACACGCCGGCGGTCTCGCCTTCGGCATCGCCGCGATCGCGGGCGTCCTCCTGGAGTGGGAAGGACTGCAGCCGCTGTTCTTCGCCGCGCTCCCGGTCGGGATGCTCGGGCTGCTCTTCGCACGCTGGACCTGGCGCCGCTGGCTGCAGCGGCAGCGCCTCAGGGGCCAGTACGCGTCGAGGACCCTGGTCGTCGGCGATACCGGGGACGTCGAGTATGTGATCGATTCTCTGCAGAAGGGTGCGGAGAACGGCTACCACGTCGTGGGGACGACGCTGCTGGATCGCAATGCCGGCACGCTCACGATCGGGGAGAGTGTTTACCCGGTCGTGGGCAATCTTCACTCTGTCGCCGCAGCCGCGGCGCAGCTCGGGGCGGACACCATCATCGTGGCGAGCCGCCCCGAGGGAGACCCCGACTTCATCAAGCAGCTCAGCTGGCAGTTGGAAGGAACTGCCGCCGAGCTCGTGTTGTCGAGTCGGCTGACCGATGTCGCAGGACCCCGCATCTCCCTCCGCCAGGTCGACGGTCTCCCCCTGATCCAGGTGAAGATCCCAACCTACGAGGGTGGCGTGCACATGCTCAAGCGTGCGCTCGACATCGCGGTGGCGACGCTCGCTCTCATCCCCATCGGCCTGGTCACCCCGGTGCTGGCGACGCTCATCAAGCTCGACTCGCCAGGACCGGTGTTCTTCTTCCAGGAGCGCGTCGGACGAGACGGGCGCACCTTCAAGATGGTCAAGTTCCGTTCGATGAAGACCGACGCGGAGCAGCAGCTCGCAGCGCTCAAGGCACAGAACGAAGGCGCCGGCCTTCTCTTCAAGATGAAGGATGACCCGCGCGTCACACGCATCGGAAAGATCCTGCGCAAGCTGTCACTCGACGAGCTCCCTCAGTTCTGGAATGTCCTCACCGGAGACATGAGCGTCGTTGGCCCTCGTCCGCCGCTGCCCAGGGAGGTCACCGCGTATGACGGCACGGTGTTCCGTCGCCTGTACATCAAGCCGGGTATCACCGGTCTGTGGCAGGTGTCCGGACGCAGCGACCTCTCGTGGGACGAGAGTGTCCGCCTCGACTTGCGCTACGTCGAGAACTGGTCGGTCATGAACGACTTACAGATCATGTGGCGCACGGCGAAGGTCATGGTCCAGCCGAGCGGGGCATACTGAACGGATGAGCTATTCGAACCGCCTCACCATCGCGATGGTGGGGACCCGAGGAGTGCCCGCGGCCTATGGAGGTTTCGAGACCGCGATCGAGGAGGTCGGGCGTCGCCTCGCGGATCGAGGGCACGACGTGGTCGTCTACACGCGCGGTTCCGAACGTCGCGAGAAGGAATACCTCGGCATGCGTGTCGTGCACCTCCCCGCTGTTCCGGTGAAACAAGTCGAGACGCTCAGCCACACCGGGCTCTCCGCATTGCACCTCATATTCCGACGTCGCCCCGACGCGACCTTCGTCTTCAACGCCGCCAACTCCCCCTTCCTGCCTCTGCTGCGCCTCAGACGCGCGCCGGTGGCTCTGCACATGGACGGTTTGGAGTGGCGGCGCTCGAAGTGGGGCCCACGCGGCAAGGCGTATTACCGATGGGCCGAGCAATTCGGGGTTCGCACAGCGGACGCCCTCATCGCGGACGCCCCCGGGATCGCCGACTACTATCGCCACCAGTTCGACGTGCCGACGGAACTCATCCGCTACGGCGCACCGATTCTTGACGAGTTACCAGCCCGCGGGGTCGAGGAGATGGATTTGACGCCCGGCGGGTACCACCTCGTCGTGGCAAGGTTCGAACCTGAGAACCACGTGCTCGAGATCGTTCAGGGTTACCACGACAGCAAGGCGGAACTCCCTCTCGTCGTCGTCGGCTCAGCACCCTACAGCGCTGACTACACACAGGAGATCGAGCGCGTGGCCGACGGCGACGACCGGATTCGACTGGTCGGTGGTATCTACGACCAAGACCTGCTCGATGCGCTCTACGCAAACGCAGTCACCTATCTGCACGGCCACTCCGTGGGGGGGCACAAACCCCTCACTTCTTCGCGCGATGGGTGCTGGTACGGCCGTGATCGGCTATGACGTGCCCTTCAATCGCGAAGTGCTGGACGGCAACGGCTGGTTCTTCTCAGACGCGTGCGAGGTCTCCTCGCAGATCATGGCGGCAGAGGGCGAGCCGATGCTGACCGCGTCGCGGGCGAAGGCCGCACAAGAGACCGCGCGCAACCGGTTCCGCTGGGACGATGTCGCGGACGAGTACGAAACGCTCGCCCAGCGCCTCGCCGAGCGCGCGACGATCCATCCCTCCGCTCGTCGCGCACGTCGGCGATCGACAGACTGGTCGCCGGCCGCGGTTGGATCGGCGGCGTCATGACCGAGAACCCGATGCGCCCCACCGTTCTCTTGGCGCATCCGGGCGCCGAGATGTTCGGCTCCGACCGGATGCTACTCGAGAGCGCAGCCGGCCTCGTGGAAGCTGGCGCCCGCGTCGTCGTGGCTCTGCCCAGCACCGGACTTCTGGTGCACGAGCTCCGGGCTGTTGGCGCCGAGGTCGTGATCCTCCCGATGCTGGTCCTGCGCAAGGTCCTCCTGACCCCGCGCGGTCTCCCCCGACTGTTCCGCGATACGTTCCGCGGATTCGGAGCCGCCTGGCGGCTCATGAGTCGCGTCCGCCCTGACGTCGTGTACGTCTCGACGATCATCATTCCGCAATGGCCGCTCGTCGCCCGGCTACGGCGCACACGCTCCATCAGTCACGTTCACGAGGCGGAAGCGTCGGGCAGCAGGATCGTGAACCGCATCCTGTACTCCCCTCATCTCGTCTCGCAGCGCACTCTCGTGAATAGTCGGTTCAGCCGCGACACCATCGATACCGCGCTACCGGCTCTCGCCCACCGCTCGCATGTCGTCTACAACGGCGTCGCCTCACCACCCCACCCGGTTGCTCCCCGGCCACGCACCGAGCACGCGCTCCGTGTGCTCTACGTCGGCCGGCTGTCGCCGCGGAAGGGACCGGATCTCGTGATCGATGCCGCGCACCGCCTACAGGCGGAGGGCCGCCTCGTCGACGTGACCCTTGTGGGAGCTGTCTTCGAAGGATACGAGTGGTTCGAGCGCGACCTGCGCCAGAAGGCTGCCGCTGCCGATGTGGCCGTCGAGTTCGCCGGGTTCCATTCGGACATCTGGCCATTTCTCGCCGAGGCAGACGTACTGGTCGTCCCCTCGCGCGCCGACGAGCCGTTCGGAAACACAGCGGTCGAAGGCATCCTTGCCCTGCGCCCCGTGATCGCGAGCGACAGCAGCGGATTGCGTGAAGCCGCCGGCGGCTATGCGACCGCCCAGCTCGTGAGTGCCGGAAGTCCGGATGCGATCGCGAACGCGCTGGCGGACATCGATGCAAACTGGGATGAGATGGTGTCGACCGTCGCCGACAGCCGAGCCGAGGCGCTCCGCCGGCACGCACCGTCGGTGTACCGGTCGAGCATTGCGACGCATGTCCTGGATCGGCGTCGCACGACGGTCGACGAAGACGACCGATAGAGCCACCCCCGATCGGCCGGGTATCGAGGCCTCAGGCTCTCGATACCCGGCTCGGTCAGCTTCAGTTCGTTCGCTCTCACCTGTCCTGGGCTCCGAGCACGGAGGCCCCAGATGGCAGGTGCGAGACGTTACTCACGGCACCCGGTACCGGGACAGCAATCTCGCCCTGCCGAACCAGGTAGGTCGGCCGCAGGGTGCGGAGATCGGTCACGACGGATGCTCCCTCGATCAGAACCGAGCGGCGCTCCTGGCCTGTCGCCGCCGTGAACTCTGCAAGAGTCGACGAGACGGAAGGATTGCCCGCCGCCCCACGAGACCACACCCCGAACCACGCCGGCTGAGAATTGGACGGACGCGAATAGAGGTTGCCGTTCATCGACGAGACCATCTGCGCTGCCGTGAACTCCTTGGAACGGTCTTCCACACAGACGAGGCAGTTGCCCGAGGCATCACCAATGATGTTGTTGGAAACGACCGTCTTCGCGATGATCCAGCTGACAGTGGGATCCGGCAGCGGTTGCCGAGGGTCATGGCCAGCCGCTTTCGTGTCGGACGCACGGCGTGAGTCCTGAGTGATGTTGACGTTGCGCTGGTTGCCCACCACCGTGTTGTTCCAGATGGCGACGTTCCCTGTGTTGATCACGTAGATTCCAGAGAGATCGTTGTCCGCCACGATGTTGTCGGCGACGACCGCGCGCTCGGACAGCTCGAGGACCAGCCCGTTCCCGGTGTTGCCAATCACGTCGTTGCCGGTGAAGGTGATGTCGTAGACCGACTCATCGAACCACGGCCCCTGACCGGTGTTTTCGATGAAGGCGCTGTCCGTGACCGTGACACCGCGCGAGCGGGTCACCTTGAACGCCCCCGAGACGGGAGCGCGGTTGAATCCCTCGGCGTTGTTGCCGCGGGACAGCACACGGTGCAGGGTGAGGCCATCGGCCGTCGCCGCGCCTCCTCCGAGCAACCCATTGTTGATGAGCGAAACCCGCGTGAGGCTGGTTCGCAGACCCCAGGAGTACACGCCGGTGGTCGAGTTGTCGCGGATGACCACGTCCGTGAGAGACACATCGTTCGCGGCGACGATCACTGTTCCCATCTGCGGGACGCTCGTTGCATAGCGACGGACCCCGATACCTCGGATCTCGCTGCCAACGGATCGGACCGACAACGCCTGCGTGAGTGTGCTGGCCGCGACATCCGCCCCGGTCGGATCTGAGCCGATCACGAGCTGACGTCTCGAGTCGTCGACGAAGAACGTCCCCGCGCCGACCTGGTCCCGGCGCGCGACCTCGGTCAACTGCGTCCCCTCGATCCAGACCTGGTCCGGATGTGCGGCCATCGGCTTGGCCGGGTTGACGAACTGCCAGCCTGGAGTGGTGTTGTCGGGCGCACCCTTTGTGTAGGTCGGACTCGAGTCGAGACGCGTGTCCCAGCCGTCCTTGATCCAGACGGCGCCTTCCGACCGCCATCCCGAGACGGGAGCCGCCCCATCGAACCACACCTCTTCCCGAGGCGCGGCCTGAATCGTGACCCGCTTCTGCGGCGGAACGAGCACCTCTTCGTGGTAACTGCCGGCGCGGAGCACGATGGTTCCGCCGTTGGGAACCATCCGCAGAGCCGCGGTGACCGTCCGCCGCGGGGCGCCCCGCGATCCGGAGGCGCTGTCGACTCCGTTCGGAGAGACGTAGATCGCATCGGCGGGCGCGACATCGTCGAAGTCCGCGACTTCTCGCGCCCCGGGTTCACCTCGCACCTGATCTTGATCATCGGGGTCCGGCGCACCGGGGTCCGGCGCACCGGGGCCCGGCGCACCGTCTCCGACCTTCTGCATCCGGAAGTCGTCGATGTCCACGGTTCGAACGCTTCCACCGGTCGATGAGTAAACCGTCAACCCCGAACCGCCCGGCTGACTGATGCGGTCCTGAGAGGAATCCTCGGCTGCCACCTGCCATGCTCCAGGCTCGACCCCGTTCGCGGCCCACATCTTCGCGGCGAGGTGCACTTCGTCCGTGCCCGTCACCTGATAGGCGATGCGAAGGTCCGTGTCGGTCGCGACGCGCTGATCCCAGCGGTACTCGGCCAGGGTCTTCGCGGTGGTCAGATCAGAGAGACGCACGATGCTGAGGTGAGCGACACCGTTCGGCTGCACGCGGACGCGGATCCCATAGGCACCATCCGGAGTCACTCGCACGGCCCCGGAGACGTAGACGCCGGATCCGGACGACGGGAGTTCGCGGATCCCGAAGCTGAAGGAGCCCGAAACGTCCGCGGCGCGAACATCGCGGAGCTCGAGGATGGCCGTACGTCCGCTGGAGGGACTGGTGATCGAACCGACACCGTCGGCGACGTCGAGGATCGCCCCGCGGGACGGGACCCATGCCTCTCCCGTGTCTGCGGATCCCCACCCCCCGGTGACAGATCGCTCAAGCGTGTCGCAGACAATGTCCTCAGCGGAGCAAGGACCGATGCCTGTTCCCTTTTCCGGATCCGTTCCCGGTTCGGTTTCGGGATCCGTACCGGGCTGCGCGCCCGGATCCGTTCCCGGCTGATCCTCCGGATCCGTTCCCGGCTGATCCTCCGGATCCGCACCGGGCTGCGTGCCCTGATCGGTCCCAGGCTCCTCGTCGCTCCGCGCGACCGTGGTTGCGGTGATCTCCCCGACCTGGACCGGGAGAACGACGCCGCCGGAAGACGCGTAGTGGCTCCACCCCAGTCCTCCGCCCTGCGTCAGTCGACCCGCCTCGGCATCGCGATACTCGAGCTGCCAGTCCGGCTTCTCCTCGTTCTGCGCCCACACGCGGGCGCGCAGCACAACAGGGTCGGTTCCGACCGCCTGGATCTCGAGGTTGATGCCGGTGGCGAGAGCACCGTCGACATCCACCGTCCGCTGGGCGAAGGGCGTCGCGACGTACCCCACGAAAGAGGCGAGGCTCAGCTCCGTCGCTCCCGTCTCCGTCGCACGGATGCGCACCGCGTAGGATCGGTCGCCCTGTTGACGCACATGGGCTCCGACGTACGCGCCTCCACGTTCCGACTCGTTCCGAGCGATCTTCAGCGCCGTCGTCACATCGACATCCGCCGGCACCTCGCTCTTCCAACTGACGGCGGCAGTGCGACCCGGTGCGGGCGGCACCAGGGAGCCCTCCCCGTCGTTGACCGCGGCTTGCGCGGAAGGTGTTACCTCGTATGGCGTGCCGGACGGATCTGCGCCCCATCCGGCGCTCGTCGTCCTCTCCATGGAATCGTGCAGCAGCACCGACGTCACCTGCTCCGTGGACAGAGCGGGTGCATCCGCGAAGGCGGGGGTGAGCGCAGTCAGCGTCGTCCCGAACACCACCGCGACGGCGATGGTCACGCGGGTGAGCCGACGTAGTGCCGGATGGGAGGTCGATGCGGGGCGATTCGAGAGGGGCACGGAGTTCACGTCGATTCTGTCTATCGTCGGGCTTCTTCCTCGCCCGTCGACGCAGCTCCGGAGGCGCGACGATCAGCGAGGCCCCCTGCCACCCGCGATGATAGCAGGGAGGCCTGAGAAATCCAGCCTGCACCAACGCGGCCGCTGCGCGGCAAGGGTTGTACTGATAATGTTCTGAGGGTGTCCGCGCGATCCTCTTGATCGGCGACACGGAGATTGGGGAACATCTGTCCGCCGCCGCCTCGTGCTGCGGTGGTCGACGGCGATCGGTATTCGGCACTGGGGAGTCCGACGATCGGGAGGGGTAGCATGCGCATTCTTGTGATGTGGGCCAACGACACGACTTCGAATCTCGGCGTCCGCGCACTCGCGCAGGGCTCTGCCGACCTTCTCCATCGCGTGTGGCCCGATGCGGAGGTCGTCTTCGCCAACTACGGGCAGCGACCTAAAGAACTACCGTGGGGTCAGCCGCGCTCCCTTCTGCGCGAGCGCGCGACCGGCCGCCTGGGGATGATGGACTGGTTCCGACAGTTCGACCTCGTGTGGGACACCCGTTCGGGAGACAGCTTCGCCGACATCTACGGGCTTCACCGGCACACGACCATGTCCCTGGTGCACGAGTTCGCCGCACAGGCGGGAGTCCCCGTCGTCCTCGCGCCGCAGACGATCGGCCCCTTCCAGACGCGACGCGGACGGGCGCTGGCGCGCCGCTCGCTGAGACGTAGTGCACTCGCCTTCGCGCGCGACCCGATCAGCGCCGCAGCAGCGGCTCAGCTCGGTCGTCCCGTCGACGCCGTCACCAGCGATCTCGTGTTCGGCATCAATCAGCCCTCCATCGGACGAAGTCGCGACGTCCTCCTCAATGTCTCCGGCCTGCTGTGGCGGGAGAATCCGCACGTGGATGCGTCGACTTACCGGGAAGCCATCGTCCGTCTGATCACGGGCCTCAGAGCCGAGGGGCGCGAGGTCACTCTCATGCCTCATGTCCTGGCGTCTCCGAACGCCGACAATGATGCTCCGGCATGCGCCGAACTCGCCGAGACGTTCCACCGTGAGATCGACGTCTTCACGCCGTCCGATCTGCACGATGCGCGCTCGGCGATCGCCGGCGCACAGCTGGTCATCGGCGCGCGAATGCATGCGTGCCTCAACGCACTGTCGGTAGGCACACCTGCCGTCGCGATGTCCTACTCGCGCAAGTTCGCCCCTCTGCTCAATTCGGTTGGCTGGGAGCACATCGTCCCCCTCACCGCGCCCGCGGCCGGAACCGCCGCGGAGATCGCGCAGGCCGTTCTGGAAGACGCATCCTCAGAGAGCCTCAGGGATGAGGCGGCGAAGGCGAAGCAGCGCGGCACCGAGCTTCTCGCTCCGGCCACGATCCGGCTGGCCGAGCTCGCATGACGCTCCTCGCCGCCGTCGAGGGCGTCCTGCAACGCGACGCCTGTAGTGGGTGCGGACTGTGCGTGCGACTGGACCCCGGGCTCGAGATGCACGTGGATGAGCATGGGTACAGCCGTCCCTGCCTTGTTGGCGAATCGCGGCCCATCGCGCGCGCGGAGCAGATCTTCGCCCGCAGCTGTCCCGGCGTCGTCGTGGCCGCGCCGGCACTTCCGCCCGGCGCGAAGCGCCATCCCGAACTGGGCACGTATCTGGAAGCGTGGCAGGCATGGGCCGCCGACCCTGAGGTGCGTCGCGCAGGCAGCAGCGGCGGGGCGCTCACGGCGCTGCACACCTGGCTTGTGTCCACGGGCCGCGCCACACGTATCACCGGCGCCGCCGGATCCGCAGAGGATGTCCGACGGACTGTCCCCGTCACCATCATGACGAGGGAACAGGCCCTGGGTGCGGCAGGATCCAGATACGCACCGATATCGACGCTGGCGAACCCGGACGTCTTGGCTCGGGGGGCAGCCGTGACCGGAAAGCCGTGCGAGATCGCCGCCCTGCGCCGCGCCGCCCCGGACCTCGTGGACGGGGAGGCGCCGCTGATGCTCTCCTTCTTCTGCGCGGGCACGCCCAGCCAGCACGCGACTGACGACCTGCTGCAGGACCTCGGCGTGACCCCCGCGGAGCCGGTCACCGCGCTCCGCTACCGCGGCGACGGCTGGCCCGGCCGGTTCATCGCCCGCACCCCCGACCGCGAAGTGAGCGCGGACTACGACGACTCCTGGGGCCGTGTGCTCGGACCGACGACGCAGTGGCGGTGCAAGGTGTGCGTCGACGGCGTCGGCGAATCCGCCGACATCGTGTGCGCCGACTCGTGGGCGACCGACGAGCGTGGGTACCCCGTCTTCGTTGAGGGAGACGGTGTGAGCGCGCTCATCGCCCGGACACCGCGTGGCCTGGAGACCATCCGTGCCGCCGCCGAGGCGGGGGTGATCGTCCTCGGCGAGCTGCCGATGTCGCAACTCGCCGCCGCCCAACCGCTACAGGTCACGCGCAAGCGCTTCCTGTTCGCGCGCCTGCTCGGTTCCCGCTTCGCCGGACGCCGTCCGCCTCGCTACCGAGGGTTCGGTCTCGCGCGCCTCTCGCTCGCGTACCCGCGTGAGGCGATCCGCACATTCCGCGGCACGTATCGTCGAGTCCGCGCACAGCGGAGGCGATGATGGCCTCGGCACTCGCGCATTCGGCGGCTCGAGGCGCCTTCTTCACCCTGAGTGCGCAGGCAGCGCGGATCGTGCTACAGCTGCTCTCCGTCGTGATACTGTCGCGACTGCTCTCGCCGCACGATTACGGCCTTCTCGCGATCGCGCTCGTGGTCGTCGGCCTGGGCGAGATCTTCCGTGACTTCGGTCTCACCTCTGCGTCGATCCAAGCCCCGGAACTCTCGACCGGCGAGCGCGACAACCTGTTCTGGGTCAATGCGGCGATCGGCGTCGTTCTCACGGCCATCACCTTCGTCCTCGCCTGGCCGGTCGCGGCGATCTCCCAACAGGGTGACCTCCAGGGCATCGTCCAGTGGCTGTCCCTGATCTTTCTCCTCAATGGAGTAGCGACGCAACACCGCGCGAATCTCATGCGCGACCTCAAGCTGCGAGCGCTTGCAATCGTCGATGTCACATCATCCGCCATCGCCCTCGCGGCGGCCGTCGCCGCTGCGCTTCTCGGGGCCGGATTCTGGGCCCTTGTCGTCCAGCAGCTGACGACAGGGACGGCCATCCTCGTCGGCGTTCTCATCGCCGGCCGGTGGTTCCCGCGTTGGTACTCGCGCGCCGTCCCCATCCGCGCGTTCCTCACCTTCGGCAGCCATCTGGTCGGGGCGAACCTGCTGGCGTACGTGGGGCGGCAGATCGACACGGTCACGATCGCCATCCGCTTCGGAACGCAACCACTCGGTCTCTACAACCGCGGCTTCCAACTGATCATGACGCCGTTGGGACAGGTACGCTCCCCCCTCCAGTCCGTCGCCCTGCCTGTTCTCTCCCGAGTGCAGGCGGACCAGCGGCGCTTCGACACCTACGTCATCGCGGCTCAGCTGGCACTGGGGTACACGATAGGGATTCCGTTGGCGATCGTCGCGGGACTTGCCGATCCCGTCGTCGGCATCATGCTAGGTGCGAGGTGGGCCGAGACGGCACCGCTGATCAGCATGTTCGCGATCGCAGGTCTCCTGACGACGGTGTCCTTCGTCGGCTACTGGATCTACCTCGCGCGAGGCCTCGGTGCCGAGCTTCTGCGCTATACGATCGTCACCACGGTGATCAAGATCGTCTGCATCGTGGTGGGCTCGTTCTTCGGACTCTTCGGGGTCGCCGTCGCCTTCGCCGTCCATCCGGCGATCGCTTGGCCGATCTCGCTCGCGTGGTTGTCCCGCGTCACTCCGATTCCCCACCGCAAGCTCTACCAGGGCGCAGGTCGCATCATCGCGACCACGCTCGCGTCGGGCCTGGCGAGTCTGGGCATCGCCCACCTGACCGCCTCCGCCCCCGATGGGGTGCAGCTCCTGCTCGGTCTGGGCGGCGGCGTCGTCATCGCCGCGGCCTTCCTGGTACTTCCGGTCTATCGTCGCGATGCATCCAGCCTGCTCGCCTTCGTCCGGCTCATGGTGAAGCGGCAGCCTCAGTGAAGACCCACGCCGGGCCGATCCTCAGCTGACGCGAGGCCATCGCGTCAGTCGCTGTAGTATTCGCTGCGGTGTCGATCGGGACGCGCCCTGTTGAGGACCGTGCCGAGAATGCGCGCGCCGCCGGACTCGAGAGACTTGATGCTCTTCGCCAGCGCTGCACGCCGCGTCTTGGTAGCGTCGACCACGAGGATCACTCCGTCCGTCTGCGTCGCGAAGAGATTCGCGTCCGCGACACTCAGCGTCGGTGGGGAGTCGATCACCACGTAGTCGTACTCTGCGGCAGCGAAGTCGAGAAGCTGCGCCATTCTCGCGGAGGTGAGCAGTTCTGCCGGGTTCGGCGGCACCGTTCCGGCGGGAAGGATATCCAAGGTGCTGTCTGCCACGCTGTGCTTGGCAACCTCGAAGTCCACCTCGTCGAGCAGCACACTCGTGAGTCCGATCGACCCGTCGATGCCGGCGTGCTCATGCGCGCGAGGGCGCCTCATATCGGCGTCGATCAACAGAACAGAGTTGCGCAGTCCGGCGAGAGTCATCGCCAGGTTCACGGAGATCGTGGACTTTCCCTCCGCGGGCATCCCCGACGTGACCAGCAGAACCTTCACACGCGACGACACATTGGCGTATGCGAGTGCCGACCGGAGACGACGGAACTCCTCCGCGGTGTGACCGAGTGGCTCCTGCACCACGGCGATTCCACGATCGGCCAGCAACGGTGCCTTCGAGACGACGCCGAGCACGGGGTCTCCCCCCGACTGCGCCAGCGTCTCTTCGTTACGGACGCGGGTGTCGAGCACCCCGATGAGCACTGCGACGGCCAACCCCAACACGCCGCCGAGGAACCCTCCGAGTACTGCATCGCGCATCTTGCTGGGGGTGAACTGGAACTCGGGGGCCACCGCGTCGTCGATGATCTCGGCGGTGATGGTCGAGTCGCCTGCCGGATCCTTCGGTGCAACGTCCTTCACCGCGATGATGAGTTGCGCCGCTACTGCGTTGGCAAGTTCAGCGGCGCCCTCGCTGTCCTCGGATATTCCGGTGACTCGGAGCATGACGGTGCTTTGCGGGATGGAGACCTCGATCGATCGGGCGAGCTCTCGGGAGGTCGTGTCGAGATCGAGTTCGTCGATGACCGGCTCCAGCACGCGCGAGCTGGTGGCGAGCTGCGCGAATGACAGCATCTGACTCTGGGTGTATGCCGAGCCCTGGTTGAGGTCCGACGCGCTCGTCCCCTGGTTGAGGGCGAAATAGAGCGAGGTCGTGGCCTGGTATAGCGGCGTCTGCAGCGACGCGAAACCGAATGATCCCACCGCTCCGAGGACCGCCGCGGCGATGATGACCCACCAGAACTTGCGTACCGATCCCAGGATGACACGCAGACTGATCCGGCTCTCGCCCATGATTCCCCATTCCCCCTCGGATTTCGATTCTAGAGTGTCCCCTCGCTGGTGCCTTGTCGCGGCTACGGCGGCACGATCACCGATGGCCCAGGAACACGATCGGTGAGGGCATCTCGCCTGTCCGCATCGTCGACGTGGGTTGGACCACCGGCCGCATCCCGCGCCCAGGTAATTGCGAGCCCCACGCAGAACCAGAAGAACATGCTGTACTGCGTGATCAGCGCGACCACCACCAGGCTGGGCAGTTGCCCCGCCACGGCGAGCGCTGCGGGGCTGCGTGTCGAGGGCCGCGCAACCATGATCGAAGCGCACACGACAGCGGCCATGATCACGAAGGTGGGGACGTAGCCGTATCGAAGAAGAGTCAGTACGAGAGCGTTGTCGATCGAACGAGCGAAGTACCCCAGGTAGTAGTCGCCCGCGACCAGCGTCTGCCACTCGCCCGGGTTGCCGAACAGCCGCACCTGAGAGAGCAGCACGAGCAGATCCGTGCGGTAGTCGGCGCTGCCCCCCGCCTCGTCCCCCGCCGCACCGAAGACAGTGTCCATGATCGGGATCACGATCATGGCGCCAGCGACTCCCGCCACGGCGACGGCCGCTCGGAACCGCTTGGAGACGCCCGGGACGAGGAATGTCGAGAGGGCGAGGGTGATCACCAAGGTGATGAGGCCCGTGCGGCTGAACGTCAGCACCGTGGCGACGGCGATGAGCACGACGCCTGCGATCTTGGCGACCAGCACCCACCGCACGGCGACCACGAAGGCGGAAGACATCGCCAGCGCGGCCCCGAGAGCGATCGAATGCCCGAAGGCTCCTTCGGCGCGGAAGACCCCGGCTCGCTCCTGCAGTGGGCTCCACGTGTCGTACACGACCCCCGAGCCGGGGATCAAGACGAATGGATTGACTCCGGTGAGGAACTCGAGGATCGCCAACGCCGCCGCGATCACGGCAACCGCCGCGATCACGTTCGTCACCCAATCGGTTCGCACGCGGGCGAGAACCACTCGTCCCCAGATGTAAGGGATCAACCACTCGAGTACGGCAGCGACGAGCGAAGGAAGGTCGACGGCTCCGACTCCGAAGAGACCGACGATCAGCAGGACGAATACAGCCACCCAAGCATCTGCTGCTCGCAGTGGGACCACCGACCAGTTCACGACGATCAGCAATGCCGTGAGCAGGCTGATCGCGGCCCAGTAGAAACCGAGGTTCACGCCGACCCAGAGCGGGACGAAGAAGAGCACTCCCGCCCACACCACGAAGGCGGCGCGGGGGAGCATCCGGAGCCCGAGGATGAAGAGGGCCAGTGCGGCGATCCCTCCGACGGCGAGGAGCACAATCGGAACAGCAGTGGCCATGCGTCAGAATCTTACTCCGGCGCGCTGACGCGGGCCAGAATCGGAGCCGTGGGCGAACCCGACCACTCCCATCGTTCTGCACACTTCCGGCACTGCTCTTCTCGTTTCTCGGCGCCTTTTTCTCATGCACCGCGCCGAAGGCCGCTGCCGCGCTTGCGGAGCGCGGCAGCGGCCTTCTCGGGTGTGACTATGGGGCGGTGACCCGGAATGTGTCGAACGCCAGTCCGAGCGTGGCTGTCGAGGAGCCAGAACGGTTCCCGGCCAGCCCCACGGAACCCGTCGCCGCGAGCGGGGTCGCGTCGGTCGCGTTAAGCTGCCAGTTCGCCGGCTCGCTGGATCCGGTGGCCCAGATCTTTGCCGCGAGCGCAGTGGTCGACGACCCGGTCACCGACACCTTGAGGGTATACGAGGTGTCCGCTGCCCAGGTGAACCCGGTGACCGCCTGCGTGGCAAGTACCGTGCCCTCTCGATGGGCGACAAGCCACAGCGATCCGTCCGGACGCAACCAGGCACGGACCAGGTACTTGCCTGCCGCCGTCCCTCGAGCCACCACTCCGATGTAGGAGCCGCCCGTCGTCGGCGTCTGATCAACAGTGAACGCTGTCTCGATAACGACGTCACCAAGGGGTGTGCCATCGAGCGTCGCATACCGAGTTCCTCCGGCCGCCAATGCCATCCGGCCGTTGCCGTCGGAGACCGTCGCAGCCGCCGCCGAGCCGCCGGCGATGGTCCACGCCCCGCCGGTCGGGGCGGTGCCCCATCCGGAAGTCGCCGTGCGGTCGAACTCGTCGCTCGCGAGCGCTCCGGGCTGCTCCGGTTCAGGGTCCGGATCCGGATCCGTCGGCGCCGCAGTGACCGTCACCTGCTGCGTCGCGGTGTTCGTCGCACCCTTGTCATCCGTCACCGTGAGCGAAACCGTGTAGGTTCCGGCCGCTGTGTACGTGTGCGACGCGGTCGCGCCGGTTCCCGAGGAGCCATCACCGAATTCCCAGGCGTACGACGCGATAGTGCCGTCGCTGTCCGCAGACGCGCCACCGTTGACGTCGGCCGTGAGGTCGGAAACCGCCGCCGTGAACGCCGCCGTCGGAGCAGCGTTCTCGGGCTCAGGGTCGGGCTCCGGATCCGGCTCAGGTGCCGGAGCTGCGAGGTCCTTCACCGCGAAGTCGTCGAAGTTGATCGGATTCGTTCCCGATGCGGAACCGGCGCGATAAGAGAACACCGTGGTCGCGCCCGCGACCTGCAGGGCGGGTGTTGCATCCGTCGTGGTGAGCTGCCAGTCCTCCGGCTCGGTTGATCCGGCCGCCCAGATCTTGGCGCGGATTGTCGTCGGAGAAGAGCCTGCTGTCTCCATCGCGAGGTGGAAGGTGCTGCCGGCTGCCCAGGTGGTACCGGGGACTGCGGTACTCGCGATCGCCGTTCCGTTGCGGTGGATCACGAGCCACGTCGACCCGTCCGCGCGGTGCCAGACGAGAGCGCGGTACCCATTGGAACCGGAGCGACGCGCACCCAGGCCCTCATACGCCACTCCCGTCGACGGTCCGGAGGTGAGCGTGTAGGAGATCCGCGCCTCGGTGTCTCGCAGAGAGGTCCCCTGCAGCAACATCTCGCGCGTCTCGCCCGGTCCGAGGTTCACCGTGCCCACGCCGTCTGCGACGGACGTTACGGCTGCGGAGCCCGCCATCGGAGCCCAAGTGCCGCCGATGTCCGCCGCGCCCCAACCGCTCGAGACCAATCGGCCGAAGGAGTCGGCAGCGGCGAAGACCTCTGACTGGACCGTGACCGACTGGGTCGTGCTCGCCGAAGACCCCAGGCTGTCACTCACCGTGAGGGTGATGTCCTTGGCACCGGCTTCTGCATAGGTGTGCGTGGCCGTCGCGCCGGAACCGGCGGGGGTGCCATCGCCCCAGTTCCAGGAGTAGGCGAGGGTAGCGCCGTCGGATGCGCTCGAACCCGCAGCAGACACATCCACTTTGAGGCCCGACGCCGTCGATGTGAACATCGCCACGGGGTCCGCGTGCGTGGTAACGGCCTCACGCGTTGTCGATCCGGTACCGTTGCGGTCGTCGGTGACGGTGAGCGTCACCGTCCGAGTACCCGCCGATGCGTAGGTGTGGCTGGCGACCTGCCCAGTGGAAGTGGATCCGTCGCCCCAGTCCCAGGCGTAAGAGGTGATCGATCCATCCGGATCCGTCGAGGCAGAGGCGTCCGCCGAGACTGCCAGGCCGGAGGCCGAGAGCTCGAACGAGGCCGTCGGCGCGACGTTGGCGCCCTGCACCGTGACCTGCTGCTCGGTCGTCGAGGTGAGCCCGTTGCTGTCTGTGACCGTGAGTCGCGTCGTGTACGTTCCGCCCGCCTCGTAGGTGTGGTTCACGGTCTTGCCCGTGGCTGAGGCCGAATCGTCACCGAAGTCCCAGCGGTAGCCAGTGATCGTGGCTACCCCGGCAGGTGCGGAAGCGCTCGCGTCGAACGCGACTTCGAGGTTCGTCGCCGACGCGGTGAACGAAGCCGTCGGAGCCTGGAATCCCTTGCCGACGCCGTAGTGCGTGCGGATCTGCGCGGGGGTCAGCGCGTATGGATACACCGCCACCTCATCCAGCGAGCCGGAGAAGTACTTCGAACTCGGGCTTGAGGGCCAGCCGTTGAGGTTGTCCCCACCGACTCGCCAGTATCCCGTGTAGTTCTCTGCGTCTGTCGCACCCGCGAGGGAGGAGACAAGTTCGCCGTCGACGTACAGTCTCATCCCGCTCGAGTCCTGAGTGGCCACGGCGTGATGCCAGGTGTTGTCGTTGAGCGCGGTGTTGTTCTGCGCCGTCTGCGTACTGCCGTTGTAGGTGCCGAACACGAGACGTCCGCTGTTCGTCATGTAGAGATGACGATCGTAGCTGCTCGAGTCTCCCGATGCGGCCGAGCCGTAGCCCAGGAGCTTCCCCCCAGAGTTCGTGTTCGTCCGGAACCAGAGCTCGGTCGAGAACGACTTCGGCGCAGCCACGCGGGCGCTCGTCGCGACACGACCGGATGACGAGCCGCTGAACGACGAAGCGCCTGTCGTGGTGTTCTGGACGCCTGACGACACCGAATTCACTCCGGACCCGAAGACGGGAGTGTTAGACCCCGCCCAGTCCTGGGCGACGGTACCGAGCGGGTAGTACAGTTGCGGCTCGTCGGCCGTGACGGCATCGACGTACGGCGACACCACACCATCGGCGACGGCCACGGTGACGCTCTGACTGCTGGCCGTGTTCCCGTCACCGTCCTTGGCGACGACCGTGTACTGCTGCTGCGATCCCGGTGTCGTGGACGTGTCGTCGAGCGTCACCGACGAGCGGTCCCACCAGGTGCTGTCCACCGTCTTGCTCGCGACCGCCGTGCTCGTGCCTGCGCGGCGAAGCTCGTAGGTCAACGCCAGATCGTCGCGGTCCCAGTTCAACGGGATCGAGACACGAACCCGACCGGGGATGAACGACTGCGCTGTCGGGACCCAGTTCTCCCCGGAGAGACGCGGGCCGTCCTTTGCGCCGCCCGGCGGGGTCGTCGAGAAGCGCACCAGTCCTTCGAAGCGTCCGTTGTTGACCGAGCGGAACTCGCCACCGATCGAGATCATGTTGCCGGCTCCAGTGATGGAGAGACCGGCCTGACCCAGGCCCGTAGTGACTCCGACCGCCCAGTCGGGGGTCCAGGCGTAAGCCGACGGCGCCGGCGTGCCCACCCAGTTCTTGTAGGTGCTGCCGGCCGCTGGCTGGTTGCCGAGCGTGCCGCGTGCATCTGCCGTGTACGCCTCGGAATAGCGGTGCGTGCGCGGGTTCTGTTCAGGGTGCAACCCCTGGGTGCTGCAAGCGTGCGTGTGGCTTGTCGTGTAGACGACCTTGCCGGTCGAGTAGACCCCGTAGTGGTCACCGAGGCAGTCCGAGATCCAGCGGACCTGGCCGGAACCAGCCTCCGCGGCGAAAGTGCCCTCAAGGTTGCCCGTGGCCGCGTTCGCATATACCCAACCGGTTCCGTACACGGCGTTGGCGTCGGCCGCCAGACCGAAGATCCCGGCCTTGCCGGAGGTCGCACCATTCTTGACCGTCTGTGGAAGGGCCCACGAGTCGTCGACCGCACCGGTGTCCTTGTCGAGCGCGACGGTACCGCGCATCGCCAGGTTGCCGTTGACCTGCGAGAATCGTCCAGCAGCGATCACGTTCTGACCGGCCGGGTCCATCACCATGGCGTCGACCTGGAGGTCGGCCTGGGGAGCCCATGCCAGAAGCGCTCCGTTGGTGGAGCTGAAAGCCGCGAGATTCTTGCGAGCGGTCCCATTGCCTTGCGTGAAGAGACCCCCGACGAAGACGCTCGTGCCCGAAGTCGCGAGCGCGTACACACCCGTCCCTCCGATCGCGGGGGAGAAGCCTCCGACGAGCTGGCCGGTGGTGGCGTCGAGGGCAGCGAAGTTCCAGCGCGCCTGTCCGTTGACCGAATTGAAGGAGCCACCGATGTAGATACGGCTGCCGTCGGGGGATGCCGCGACTGCCTTGATCACTCCATTGACCTGGGGGGCGAACGGCAGCAGCTGACCGGAGTTGATGTCGTAGGCGAGCACGTTCGACCGCGCGGTCAGGCTCGTCCCAGGGGTCGCGAGCGGAGCACGCGCGTTGTCGAACTTGCCCACCGCGTAGACCGTCGAGCCGATGGTCGTCTGCGCCCACACGTAGCCGTTGTCGATCTGCACTGTCGGGATCGGATCGGAGGTGACGACGTTGTCATCTCGCTGCAGCAGTGGAGGCGGCTGCGGCACGTCCGCGGCTGTCGCCGCCTGCGCTCCCAGTGTCGTCATCCCCGCGACGAGCAACGCGCCCGCCACGAAGGACGCGAGCGCAGAACGCGCCCGCTTCGAGATATTCGTGTGCTTCATTGTGACTCCCCAGCCCCAGTTAGTCCTTCGATTGTGAACAGGCGAAACCTGTAGAGGCGCGGTCAGGAGATCTGACCGGCAAAAACGGCGAGTGGCTCCCCCGCGGCGTAGTTCACGCTGATCTTCACTGAACGCCCCTTGGCAGGATCGAGCATGAAGACGTACGTGCCCTCGGCTGATGCACCTGCAGCGAGTTCTCCGTGCAGAGGCTCGTTCGGACCGGCGGTCGTGCCGATGCCGACATCGCCGTCATCGGTGACGAGATTGACCACGGCCGAGTCGATGCTCTGCGCACGCTTCGAGTCGTTGGTCACGGAGATGGTGACGACGACCGCCGACCCGGCGTACTCGCCAGGCGTTTCGGGCTTGACAGTCGTGATGGCGATGTCATCGACCGCGACGACCATCTCGGTGGAGAGCGTGATCGGCTCCTCGATCGCTCCGCTCTGCTCGGTGAGCGTCGGCGCCTCGGTGGGCCCTTCGGCGTCCGCGTCGGCGGGCGCCGTCCAGTCGGTCGTGCTGGTGCCTTCCGGTGCAGGGGAATCCCCCACATCGGGTGCCGCGGTGCAGCCGGCCGCCAGGAACGCGAACGCGATCAGCGGTGCGATGAATATGGGCGCACGAGTACGCGAGATGCCACCCCCAGAGCGGCATGATGAAACGTTGAACACGTTAGCTCCCCACAAGCCAGCTTCCCCATCCGAAGCCCCCTCGGCTTCGGCACTTCCCCTCAACCGCGTTGAGCGCGGTATCGGCTAATGATAGATCGCGGAGCGCGAATCCACAAGACCCCGCTCAGGAGACGCGTCGACGATGTCCACCGAGCTGGCCGAGAACGGAGGCGACCGCTTCCTCGACTTCTCTTATCGTCTCGCGGTGCCCCCGGCTTCCGTGGCGATCCGCGATGCTCGCGGGGTCGCCCGATGCTCGCACCCCCCACAGGCGCCGGAGCCGACTCCCCACCCCACCGGAACCCGGCATCGGCACGACGCGAGACCTCGCGCGATCCAGGTGCGCGACGTACTCCGCGACCCTGTCCGGCGCAGTGGACGAGAACCCCGAACCGAGATGAGCGGCCTCCTTGATCGTGAACATCCAATCGCGCGATCGCGGAGCGAGTCGCACCAATTCACCGCGGATGTCGCGAGAAGCGGCGAGGATGATGCTGGACTGCTCTATGAGTTCAGGCGTCACCTGCCGCGCGCGATGTGCTTGTGCCTGCGACTGCCACTCCTCATCATCATGGGCAGATGCGACGAGTGCACAGATCGCATCTCCAGGATTCGCCCGTACCCCTGCGCTGCTGACCGAGATCGCCGACTCCTCACCGAGTCCTCGTCGCAACGTCAGTTCTGCCAGTGAGGAGCGACAGACGTTGGCGGCGCATACGACCAGGATGTTCTCTCCGCTCATGTCGTCGCTCCGAGCCTTCCGATTTCACGGAACCACTTCACAGCGGCAAGCGCCAGGAACGCCACGGCCGCGGCGCACAACGCGCCGTATCCGACGAGGAACGCCGACGTCCATCCCCACAGGGCGAACACGAGGCACACGACGCCGAAGTCTGTCGGCAGCAGCACGAGGGAACGCAGGAGCGTGCCTCCTCCGCGCTCGTGGGTCGACGCGACGGCGTGCTTGCCCTTGAGTAGATCGTTGAGGAGCATCCCTGAGAATGACGTAGAGGCGACGATGCTGAACACGATCGGGATCAGCAGGAGGATCGGCGGCTCAGGCACCACCCGATAGAGACCGATCAGTACTGCCAGATGCAGGGAGGCGATCTTCAGCGTGTCGATGAAGTGGTCGAGCCATTCGCCCTGCGGACTCCCGCCGCCGCGCAGGCGAGCGACCTGGCCGTCGGCAGAGTCCCAGGCGTAACCGAGTACCAGCAGCAGAGCGATCAGAAGCCCCATAGGAACGTTCACCGGGCCGAAAGCGATGAGCCCGATTGCGACGAACGAGTGCACGGCGCTGATGATCGAGACTTGGTTCGGGGTGAGTCCGATGCGATACGCGACCGCAGCCAAGACCCTTCCGATCCGACGATTCACGTACACCGAGTAGGCGGGCGCCCCGCGGGCATGTCCCTTCTGCGCGCGCGCCAGGCGGTGATAGGCGTCTACGACCATGACCTGCCCTTCCGGTCCGTGCCTCCGCTACGGGCGATCCGACGTGCCTCACGCACGCCTCGGAAGTAGGCGCGAAGTGGCGCGACCGACTGCAGCAGCTGCCGACGACCGCCACGGAGGATGACTTCGCGCGCAGTGCGGCGGATCGACCGCCGCCACCGTTCCACCGACGCGTCGTCGAGATGCCGCACGGCGAAGAGCATCCGGTTGCGGATGTTGTAGTAGTAATAGCCTTCGGATTTCGCCCGGGCCATCTCCCGCGCCGCCCTCTGGGTCCCACCCTCATCGTGCACGGCCCGCGCGTCTTCCACGAGCGCGAGCGTACCGCCAGCTGCCACCACCCGACGCGAGAAGTCGACGTCCTCCCAATAGAGGAAGTAGTCGTCATCGAAGCCGCCCGAAAGCTCCCACACCTCGCGTGTGATCCACAGGCACGCACCACTCAGCCAGGCCTCGTAGGGCTGGGAGTCTCCGGGGATGCGCTTGCGTCGCGCGCGCATCGTCCCGTCGTCGAGGAGCAGATCGATTCCGGCGAACCAGGTACGCCCATCCGAATCGGCGATCACCGGCGACGCGAGAGTCGTGCGAGAGGCGGCCGTGGTGGCCGCGAGCAGACCCAGCGACTCCCGGTCAATGTGCGCATCGGGGTTGATGACGAGCACGTCCGTTGCCCCCTCGGCAAGCGCCCGGGTCACGCCGAGGTTGACTCCGCCGCCGAAGCCGGAGTTCGAATCCGGTTCGATCAGCATCCATCCGTGCTCATCCGCGACAGCCCGCGCGGCCCGACGTTCGTCGGCACCCGACCAGTTGTCGACGACGATCGTGCGGGCATCTGCGGCGATCGCACGCGCTTCTCGCTCGACGATCACCAGATTGTCTCGCAGCAGCTGGGCCGAGGCGTAATTCACCACCACCACGGCGAGCCGTCCGTGCGCGATTGACACGCGATCCTCCCCTCGGACCCGTGGCACGGATCGCGTCAGGTCGCCGGTCGGATTCCCCGGAGCCGCGACCGGCCTCGACTCCCAGAAGAACGACTATACGCGAGAGTCGCCCCTCGGAGACCCGGCATCGGTTCACGATACGATGAGCGCGCGCCGGAGTCGAGGGGCACGACGGCATGGGGATTGGACGAATGGCCAGGGGATCGCAACCGAGCGGTACGACGACCGTGACGATCGGCGTGCCCACATATCGTCGGCCCGAGCTCCTCGGCGCACTCCTGCGCACCCTGCACGCGCGCATCGCCGAGTGCTCCGAGCTCGACGTCTCGATCGACGTCCTGATCGTGGACAACGACCCGGAAGGCACGGCGCGGGAGGTGTCGACCAACACCGATCTACCGGTCCGATACGTGATCGAGCCGACCCCGGGCATCGTCGCCGCACGCAACCGGATACTGGACGAGTGCGCCGATCGCGACATGGTCGCCTTCATCGACGATGACGAGGTCCCTCGGGAATCGTGGCTCTCCTCCCTTCTGACAGTCTGGCGGCAGTACGGCGCCGACGCCGTGATGGGGCGCGTGATCTCCGTGTTCGATGACACCGTCGACCCGTGGTTGCTCGCTTCAGGGACCTTCCGTCGCCCGCCCCGTCAGACCGGCACCGTGCTCCCGGTCGCTGCGGCGGGGAACCTGCTGCTCGACCTGCGCTCCGTCCGCCGGCTCGGGCTCCGTTTCGACCCGGCGCTGGGACTCGGCGGCGGCGAGGACACGCTCTTCTCCCGCCAACTCGTACAGCGCGGTGGGCTGATCGTGTGGTGCAACGAGTCCGAGACAGAGGACCACGTGGTCGCGGCGCGGCTCAGCCGCGCCTGGGCGGCGCAGCGCGCCTTCAGCTCGGCCAACGCCGGCACCCGAATCCAGCTGCAGCTGACGACGGGGAGAAGCAGCCGTGGAGTCCTCCGTGCTCGGGCGTTCCTGGGCGGCGTCGCGCGGATCGTCGTGGGAGGTCTGCGACGCGTTTTCGGCACCCTGACGTCGAACATCACCCACCACGCCCGAGGTACTCGGCTCGTCCATCGAGGCCGCGGCACGATCGCGGCGGTTTTCGGGCGTCGCTACGACGAGTATCGTCGCCCATCGAAGGATGACACCACCATGACCGAAGCCCCATCGGACATCCGCGTGATGCAGTCGCTCGGCGCACCGCGACCGACGACGAACCCGTACAACAAGATGCTCGATGAGGCGCTGGGCTCGACCGAAGGCCTCACGCATCTGCGCTTCTCTTGGGCGACAGCGCTGTTCGGTCGCTACGACGCATTCCACTGGCACTGGCCAGAGGCGAAGCTGCACGGCTCCACCTGGTGGAAGTCCACCGGAAAGTTCCTCCTCACGACGGCGCTCGTGCTCCGCCACCGCCTCTCGCGGAGGATCGCAGTGGTTCGGACCGTTCACAACATCGAACTGCCCGACGACAACGCACCGCGATTGTGGCTGCTGCGCTTCATCGACCGCCACACCGACTACCGGATCGTGATCAACGAGACGACCCCACTCCCCCCCGGCACCCCGCACAGTCTGATCCTGCACGGGGACTATCGCGGCTGGTACGCGGAGTTCCCGTTCGCCGAGCGCGTGCGCGGACAGCTCGGATCCTTCGGCGGAATCCGCCGGTACAAGGGTCTCGAAGGATTCATCGACGCCTATGCTGAGGCCGTCGCCGCCGAGCCGGCGTTGAGCCTACGAATCGGTGGACGTCCCTCGACGCCCGAACTCGGTGACGACCTTCGAACGCGAACCGCCGATCTCCCCGGCGTCGACCTTCACCTCGACTTCCTCAGCGACGCCGAGCTCGTCCAACTCGCCACGTCATCCGAGCTCATCGTGCTGGCGTACCGGTTCATGCACAATTCGGGGAGCGTGCTCGCCGCGCTGTCCATGGATCGCCCGGTGCTCGTTCCCCGCAACGAGGCGAATGAGGCTCTGGGACGCGAGGTCGGTCAGGAGTGGGTTCTCATGTACGACGGTGACCTCGACGCACCGACCATCGTCGAGGCATGGCGAGCGGCGACGGCGCTGACCGGTTCGCCCGACCTCTCGCGACGCGACTGGACCGACGCGGGCCGAGCGCACGCGGACGCGTTCCTCCTGGCCATACGAATGAAGCGACGCCGAGGCGGTGGCGCGAACACCGCGAACCGGTAAAGTCGAGCGTACGACTGTGGGGGTCGCGGACGGCAGGGGATGGCCGTCCCTCCTGTGACGCCGCCACGGACACCGATGTTTACGAGGGGGATCATGAAGGGCATCATTCTGGCTGGCGGTTCGGGAACCCGACTGCACCCGATCACTCTGGGCGTATCGAAGCAGTTGATCCCGGTCTACGACAAGCCGATGGTCTACTATCCGCTGTCGACGCTGATGCTCGCAGGAATCCGCGAGATCCTCATCATCACCACCCCGCATGACGCCGCGCATTTCGAGCGACTGCTCGGAGATGGATCGCAGTTCGGGGTCTCCCTGACGTTCGCCCAGCAGGAGTCGCCGGACGGTCTCGCTCAGGCGTTCACGATCGGTGCGGGCTTCATCGGTGACGACAGCGTCGCGCTCGTGCTCGGCGACAATCTGCTCTACGGCCCCGGACTCGGCACCCAGCTCAAACGCTTCTCCGAGATCGACGGCGGCGCCGTCTTCGCGTATTGGGTTGCGGAGCCTGAGGCCTACGGTGTCGTCGCTTTCGACGACGACGGACACGCTGTTTCCCTCGAGGAGAAGCCGAAGAATCCGCAGAGCAACTACGCCGTGCCGGGGCTGTACTTCTACGACAATGACGTGATCGAGATCGCTCGAGGACTCGCACCAAGCGCGCGCGGTGAATATGAGATCACCGACGTCAACCGCGAATACCTCAAGCGCGGAAAACTGCAGGTCGAGGTTCTGCCCCGCGGCACTGCCTGGCTCGATACAGGGACGTTCGATCAGATGACGGATGCCGCCGACTATGTACGGACGATGGAACGCCGCACCGGCATGAAGATCGGCGTGCCGGAGGAGGTCGCCTGGCGACAGGGCTTCCTCGACGACGACGGACTCCGCGCCCGTGCCGAAGCAACCGTGAAATCGGGATACGGCTCCTACCTGCTCGAACTCCTGGAACGAGGAAAACGATGACCCGTCTGCTCGTGACCGGTGGTGCCGGATTCATCGGATCGAACTTCGTGCACCACGTCGTGGCGCACACGGACGCTCTCGTGACCGTGCTCGACAAGCTGACCTACGCGGGCAACCGCGCCTCACTGGCGGGTCTCCCGGAAGACCGCGTCGAGTTCGTCGAGGGCGACATCGCTGACGCCGCCCTCGTCGACAGCCTGTTCGCGAAGGCGGACGCCGTCGTGCACTACGCGGCCGAGTCGCACAACGACAATTCGCTGCACGACCCCCGGCCGTTCCTCGACACGAACATCATCGGGACCTACACGCTGCTCGAGGCCGCCCGACGTCATGAGCGGCGCTTTCATCACATCTCTACGGACGAGGTGTACGGAGATCTCGAGCTCGACGCCCCGGAGCGCTTCACAGAGCACACACCGTACAACCCCTCTTCGCCGTATTCATCGACGAAGGCGGGCAGTGACCTGCTCGTGCGCGCCTGGGTGCGATCTTTCGGAGTCCGGGCGACGATCTCGAACTGCTCCAACAACTACGGGCCCTACCAGCACGTGGAGAAGTTCATCCCACGTCAGATCACGAACGTCCTGCGCGGCATACGACCGAAGCTCTACGGGGAGGGCCGGAACGTGCGCGACTGGATCCACGCCGACGACCACTCCTCCGCCGTGCTCACTATCCTCGAGAAGGGCGAGATCGGCGAGACCTATTTGATCGGGGCGGACGGCGAGAAGGACAACAGATCGGTCGTCGAACTGATCCTGACGCAGATGGGGCAGCCAGCGGACGCCTACGATCATGTGACAGACCGCGCGGGCCACGACCTGCGCTACGCGATCGACTCCACCAAGCTCCGCACGGAACTGGGCTGGGCACCCCAGTTCTCCGACTTCGAGTCGGGCCTCGCCTCCACCATCGACTGGTATCGCGCCAACGAGGACTGGTGGGCACCGACCAAGGACGCTACCGAGTCTTTCTACACGGCCAAGGGCCAGTGATGACCGACTTCGGCAAGGTTCTGGCGGTCAGCACGACCTCGATTCCCGGCCTGCTCGTGGTCGACCTACCGGTGCACGGCGATTCACGAGGATGGTTCAAGGAGAACTGGCAGCGCGAGAAGATGGTCGCCGTCGGTCTGCCGGACTTCGGGCCGGTCCAGAACAACGTCTCGTTCAACGATGCGGTCGGGACCACACGCGGCATCCATGCCGAGCCCTGGGACAAGTGGGTTTCCGTCGCCACGGGGAAGATCTTCGGAGCCTGGGTCGACCTTCGCGCCGGCGACACGTTCGGCATGGTCTTCACGACCGAGATCGATCCGTCGACGGCGATCTTCGTCCCTCGCGGCGTCGGCAATGCCTACCAGACGCTCGAAGCAGACACGGCCTACACCTATCTCGTCAACGACCACTGGTCTCCCGACGCTGAGTATTCGTTCCTGAACCTCGCCGATGAGACGGCGGCCATCGCCTGGCCCATCCCGCTCACCGATGCCGAGGTCTCGGCGAAGGACCTCGCACATCCCCGCCTCGCTGAGGTGACGCCCATCGGCCCCCGGAAGATCCTGGTCCTCGGCGGTGCGGGCCAACTCGGACTCGCGCTGCGAGATGTGTGGGGCGAGGCCGGCCACGTGGAGTACACGACGCGGGGCATGCTCGACCTCAGGGCGGATGATCTGTCCACGGCGCGCCGATGGCGCGACTACGGGGTGATCGTCAACGCCGCCGCGTACACCGCTGTGGATCTCGCCGAGACCCCGGAAGGGCGCGAGGAGGCCTGGGCCGCGAACGTCTCCGGGGTATCGGCACTGGCCCGCGTCGCAACGGAGAACGGCATCACCCTGGTCCACGTCTCCAGCGACTACGTCTTCGACGGCGCGAAGGCGACCCCGTATGCGGAGTCAGATCCGGTGCGACCTCTCGGCGTCTACGGACAGACGAAGGCAGCGGGCGATGCGGTCGTCGCGACAGTTCCCCGCCACTACATCATCCGCACTTCCTGGGTTATCGGCGAGGGGCGCAACTTCGTGCGCACGATGGCTTCGCTCGCCGAACGGGGTGTCGCGCCCCGCGTCGTCAGCGACCAGATCGGACGGCTCACCTTCACCCAAGACCTCGCCACGGCGATCCACCACCTGTTGTCGAGCGAGGCACCATACGGCATCTACAACGTGACGGGTGCCGGAGAGGCGCAGTCGTGGGCCGACGTCGCCCGCGCGGTCTACCGTCTCACCGGGCATGACCCGGACGCCGTGCGTGACGTGTCGACCGCGGAGTATTTCGCCGACCAGGCGGGTCCGATCGCGCCACGACCCCTGAACAGTGTTTTGGACCTGCATCGCATCACGTCGACGGGGTGGTCACCACGAGAAGCGGGTACCGCTCTCGAGAGTTATCTGTCAGCGCCCTAGGCGTTGTTCCCCGACACGTTGTGAACGGCTGAGCGAGGCGAGGACCGTCACTCCGACACCGGGCTCGTCTCAGGCTGACGGCTCCCCACGGGCCTCCCCCTGTCGCACGCCCGTGCTTCGAGGTTCGCATCGAAGGCTCGATTGTGGATAACTTCGACGGGCTGCAGGCGAACACCGCTAGAGTCTCTCGATCACCGACGTACAGCGGCGCTCGGCGAATAGCCGCGAGGTCCGGTCTGCGACCGTCGCAGGGCACTGAGTGCGCCACCATCGACCAAGGAGACAGCCAGCATGCCCGGACATATGAAGCGCATCACGCGAATCGCGATGGCGGGAAGCGTTCTTTCGACACTGGCCCTAGGTTCTCTGGTCGTACCCGCGGCGAGCGCAACCGACACCCTCATCAGTGATGTCGAGGTGAACGTCGCCTCAGGTGAGTCGCGCATGCTGAGCCTCACCGAAGATGCGCCGCAGAACTCCGTCACCAGCGTGACCTTCACTCCTTCGACGCTGCCTGACGCCGGGCCGGGGCACATCATCGGGGTGCAGAGCCGAGCCACGCAGTCCGGCAGCTACATGCTGTGGTCGAGAGTGGCGCCCACCGGTGAGGTCTTCGTCGGTATCGACCGTCTCGCCGCGCACAAGTACGGCGTGCTGGCTCCAGTCGAAGTCGTGCTGGCCGAATCCAAGCTCGCAGACGTCGCCGGGCTCGGCGAGAGCATCCAGCTGTCATTGACGACCGCAGATGCTGGGGCGGAAGTCCACCTGAGCGCCGAGGCCGGCGTGGGCGAGGGCAAGACACAGGACTTCACAGCGGCCGACACGGGTGATGACAGACTGACTGCCGGCGGCGGCGCGGACATCGCGTTCTTCGGAGCCAGATCGTCCCCCGGCCTCACGGTGAAGGTGAACGACGCGAACGTCGCGGAGGCACCCGCGGCCCCGACCTGGGAGGACGACTTTGAGGGCGCTCTGGATACCTCTTCGTGGGAGGCCCGCCGATTCATGGACGCAAACACTCTCGACGGGGCGAACTTCCCTGAGAACGTGAGCGTCGTGGACGGCAACCTCCGGTTGCGTATGCAGAAGCTGGCCGCGCCACAGCAGTTCAACGGCAAGACCATCACCTACAGCGGAGGTTACGTCTGGTCGCGCGGCAAGCACCACATCGGGTACGGCAAGACCGAGATCCGGGCGAAGATGCTGACGCCGGGATCATCCACGGGGCTCTGGTCAGCGATCTGGTTCCGCGATGTGAATCTCGGTGGTGAAATCGACCTCTTCGAAGCTATCGGCACGCCGAACCTGCAGCCGGGCTACTACCCGAACGACGGCACCGGTATCCAGCAGACCATTTACAAACAGACGGGCGTGAAGACAAAGGGGGAATACACCCAACGCAACTTCACTCTGACGACGCCGAGCGATCGGTGGCATACCTACACGCTGGAGCAGACTCCTCAGTTCATCGCACTTTCCGTGGATGGGGTCGAAACGTTCCGCACGTCTGACCCGAAGATCCTCGCCGGATTCAGCGGTCAGCTCGACATCCGTTTCTCCCAGTTCATCGGAGAGAGCTGGGGCGCCCGCACCGGCCCCGCCACGGGCGCCATCAACGATGTCCTCATCGACTATGTGAAGCACTGGGCATACGCGGAATAAGGCAGCGGCTTGAACCGGATCCATCAGCTCGTTGCCCGCTACGACGACACGCGACCGTGTACCGCACCGGAGGCGCTCACGGCTCCGAGGTCGGGCCTCGGGGTCTCCGCGCCCTAGAGCTCGCCGGGCTTCATCGCTTCAGCGTCGATGGCCCGAATCACACGCAGCGCGGCGGTATCCGGCTTCGGCTCGGATGCCGCCGCGTCGTCGTTCCGGCGCCGCTTCGGGGCGTAGACGACGAGCGAGTGGAACAGGAACCGCGCGAAGAAGGCAACGATAAGAGAGAGGGCCGTCGCGAGCACGCTCGAGATGTGCCAGGACTCGACCATCAATGCCATCACGGGGATCCGCAGCGCCGCCTCGACGTTGTTGAAGGCGAAGGAACTGGCGAAGCGGACCCCGAGGCCACGGGCGTCGGTGCGCATGTCGGCGAAGACGAAGCGCTCCTGCAGCAGGAAGTTCCCGATGATCGTGACCTCGGCGCCGATGATGGCCGCCCAGATGTACGGGACGCCGGCGGCGGTCAGCGCCCACATGATCCCGAGGTTCGCGGCGGCGCCGATCGCGCCGATCAGTGCGAACAAGGACATCTTCCCGAATCGCAGACGTGCGAGGTGCGCGATGAAGGTCGCTCCCTGGCGCAGACTCGCCTTCGACGTCCCGTGCCGGCGCTCGGCGAACTCCATCGGCACCTCGGCGATGCGAAGGTCGTTGCGGGCCAGGATCTCGAGGAGGATCTTGAAACCCTGAGGCTGGAGATTCGCGACGTCGAGGCGCTTCCGGTCCACCAGGAAGAAGCCCGTCATCGGGTCGGTGCTGCGAGCGAGCCGGATCGGGAACATCGCCCGGGTCAGCCAGGTCGCAGCGCGCGAGACGCCGAAACGCACGGCCGTCCCGAGGCCACGGGTGTCCCCTCCGCCGACGTAGCGGGACGCGGCGACGAGATCGGCATCCCCCGCGTCGTAGCGGTCGAGCAGGGCGGGCAGGAGCTCCGGCGGATGCTGGAGATCGCCATCCATGACGATGCAGACGTCGAAGGACGCGGCTTCGATCCCGACGACCACGGCCCCGCCCAGACCGCCGTGGTTCTCGGCGCGATGGATGACGCGCACCGGGACCGGGGCATCGGCGGCGACGCGCACCACTTCGGCAGCGGTGTCGTCGGTGCTGTCGTCGACGAAGAGGATCTCGGCATCCCCCTCGGGGAGCGCAGCGGCGATGCGGGCGACGAGTTCCGCGACGTTGTCGCGTTCGTTGAACGTCGGCACGATGACCGTGACCGGTGTCCCCACGTCAGCCCCCCTCTTCCGCACGCGCAATGCCTGCGGCCTCCATCGTTCCATGTGTTCCTGTGGGGAAAGAAACCCGAACCTGCTAGACTCTCGACTTGCGGCTGTGGGAGTCGCTGAGCGGGTGGGGATCCGCTTACTGGGGACTACTGATCTGGGGAGATCATGGGGACGCGTATCGGCTATGCCGTTGGTGCTTTCGACCTTTTTCACGTCGGGCATCTGAATCTACTTCGTCACGCCAAGCAGCACTGCGACATCCTGATCGCGGGTGTCGTCAGCGACGAGATGCTGCGCCAGGTGAAGGGCATCGAGCCCGTCATCCCGACGCCCGAGCGCGCGGAGATCGTGAAGCACATCTCCTTCGTCGACGACGTCTATGTGGAGACCACACCATCGAAGATGGACTCCTGGCGCGACGTGCACTTCACGCACTTCTTCAAGGGCGACGACTGGCGCGGAACCGACAAGGGCCTGCGCCTCGAGCGCGAGTTCGCCGAGGTCGGCGTCGAGGTCGTGTACTTCCCGTACACGGCGCACACCTCGAGCTCATCGCTGCGCCGAGCGCTCGACGCGATCACGGCCGGCGCGAACGCCCCGGCCGTCGCCGCGACCCGCTGACCTTCGGGCGTCGCTCAGTTCGCGACGCCGAGAAGGCTGCGCGCCATCCGCGCCACGTGTGGAGGGGTGTGCGGGCCCAGCCAGACGGTCCACGGGGACCACGGTTCGCCGCATGCCCACTCCACGCACCAGGCGTGGACGGCGTTCGCGAGTCGCTCACCGCGAGCGTGTGCACGGAAGCCGTCGCCACGCACGAGCCACCGCACCGAGACGCCCTCGGGAACATCGATGTGGCGGAACTGGATGCGCGCCGCGACCTCGAGGAGGATGACCCCCTGGGCGTCCCAGGGCAGCCGCGCCCCGATGCCCGCGATGGTACCGGCATCGGCCGCATCGCCTGCGATGAGCACGGCCCCCTCGATGCTGTCCCAGTCAGGGTCATCCAGGTGTTCGCACGCGCTACTCATGCCACCAGCATAGATAAGGGTAGCCTTACCTATCAAGAGGCTTCTCAGCGCCACCCCATCCACGCGGCCGTAGGCTGGAGGCATGACTTCTCCTGCCTCCGACACCATCACGATGTTCGGCGCCGACTGGTGCCGCGACTGCATCCGCACCAAGAAGCAGCTCGATGCGCTCGGCGTCGAGTACACCTATGTCGACCTCGTCGCGGAGCCCGCTGCCGCGGACATCGCGAAGGACATCTCGGGGCGCACGAACATCCCGGTCGTCGTGTACCCCGACGCCTCGCACCACGTCGAGCCGTCGAACGCCGATGTCGAGTCGAAGCTGCGCGAGCTCGCACTGATCTGAACGGTCGCCGTGGCGCCGCTACACTGGCGCGATGAGCACTGAGGCTCGGCCCGAACGAGCATCCGTCCGCCTCTCCCCGCGCACGATCGTGCTGTACGCGATCGGGTCGCTGGGGACCGGCGGTTACGCCACCCTGCCCGGGCTGGTGCTGACGTACTTCCTGACCGACAACCTCGGCGTGGCCGCGCTGGCCGCGGGACTCATCGTCACCGCGGCGAAGATCTGGGACGTCCTGATCGATCCCCTGATCGGCGCGGCCTCCGATCGACAGCTCGCACGCACGGGGTCCCGTCGCGGGTTCATGGTCACGGGCGCCCTCGCGCTCCCGCTGTTCTTCGCACTCACCTTCGCCGTCCCCCCTTCCTGGGGACCGGTGACGGGAGCCATCAGCGTCCTGCTGGCGTTCCTCGCGACCGCGACGGCCTTCAGCCTGTTCCAGGTGCCCTACGTCGCGCTTCCCGCAGAGCTGACGGGCAGCTACGACGAGCGCACCCGCCTGCTGGGTTGGCGCGTCGTCGTGCTCACCGCGGCGATCCTGCTCTTCGGCGCCGGCGGTCCGGCGCTGCGCAACGCCGGCTCCGATCCCGTCCTGGGATACCTCCTGATGGGGATCGCCTCCGGCCTGGCGATCGGCATCGGCATGCTGATCGCCGCCCGCACGGCGGACATCGCGGCGCGGCGCACCGCGCACACCCCCGGCGCACCGATCGTGTCCTCCACCTGGCGCGACCAGTACATGTCCGGCTTCCGGGCACTCGGACGCAGCCAACCGTTCCGCGCCCTGCTGGGGACCTTCGTCCTGCAGGCGCTCGCGACGGGGACGATGCTCGCCGGCGCCCAGTACGTCGCGACCTGGGTCCTGCGATCCGAAGACGCGGTGACGCTCGTGTTCGTCGCCCTCGTCGGACCCGCGCTGCTCGCGACGCCGGCGTGGACCGCGCTCGCCCGGCGCACCGGGAAGGAACGCGCATTCGCCATCGCCAGCGGCTTGTTCACCGCCGCAGCGGCAACCCTCGTCATCGCGGTCTGGACGCCCGGCGCGTGGATCTACGCATCCGTCGCCGTCGCCGGCATCGCCTACGCGGGGCTCCAGTCCCTGCCGATGGCGATGCTGCCCGATGTCATCTCGCACGACGAGCGCACCAGCGGGCCGGGACAGGCGGGCACGTTCACCGGCATCTGGACCGCGGGCGAGACCGTGGGCTTCGCCCTGGGCGCGACCGCGGTGTCACTGACCCTCGCCACCACCGGCTACATCTCCACCGTCGCCGGCGCCACCGTCGAGCAACCGGCGGCCGCGATCACGGGCATCGTCCTGAGCTTCAGCATCCTCCCCGCTGCACTGATGGCGGCGAGCCTGCTGACCCTCCGCCACTATCGCCTGCGCAGGGAAGACATCGACGCCGTGGCGAGCCTCGACGCCTAAGCTGGGATCCCGTCCGAAGGAGACATCGATGACTTCTGCGAGCACCTCCACCGCCGCCACGCCCGCTCCGAAGCGCGCGCCGAAGACCGAGGCTCCCGGGATGAGCGCGGGCGAGCGTGAACGGCTCGACACCGCCGTCGACGACCTGCACGCCGGTGCACGCACGTGGTCAGCCCTCACGATCGCTCAACGCGTGACCCTGCTGCGCGCGGTGCGCACGAGCGTCGCCGCCACCGCCGAGGACTGGGCGAACACGGCCTCCGCCTCCAAGGGCCTCGACGGGGCGCATCCGCTGCGGGGCGAAGAGTGGCTCAGCGGCCCCTACAGCGTGATCGGCGCGCTCGATGCCTACATCGCGACCCTCTCCCGCCTGGCGGAAGGCACCAACCCGCTCGACGGCATCACAATCGACCGCGCCCCGGGTGGACGTACCCGGGTGCACGCCTTCCCCCTGACCGGGATCGACAGGTTCCTACTGTCCGGCTTCACGGGCGAGGTCTGGCTGGAGCCCGGGATCACCCCGAACGCCGCGCGCGCGTCCGCCGGTCTCGCGCAGCGCACTCCGACCGCGTCGGGCGGCGTCGGACTCGTGCTCGGTGCCGGCAACATCACCTCGATCCCCGTCCTCGACGTGTTCTACGAACTGCTCGCTCACAATCGCACGGCGCTGCTGAAGGTGAACCCCACTCAGGACGCCCTCGTGCCGGTGTACAAGCGTGCGCTCGCGCCCCTCATCGAGCCGGGCTTCCTGCGCATCGTGCGAGGTGGCCCGGCGGTCGGCGCCTTCCTCACCGACCACCCCGGACTCGCGCATGTGCACATCACCGGGTCCGCCGCGACGTTCGACACCATCGTATGGGGGCCGTCGAAGGGCGAGGGCGCCGCGGCCACGAAGCGCCGTCGCCGCGAGAACCGCCCGCGCCTGAAGAAGCCGATCACGGCCGAGCTCGGCGGCGTCTCACCGATCATCGTGGTGCCCGGCGCGTGGACGGAGGCCGACCTCACCTACCACGCCGAGCACATCGCGACCATGCGGCTGCAGAACTCCGGACACAACTGCATCGCGGGCCAAGTGGTGATCATGTCGTCGGAGTGGGATCAAGCCGATGCGTTCCGAGCCGCGCTGCGCCGTGCATACGCCAACGCCCCCGAACGTCCGACCTGGTACCCGGGCTCCGCCTCGCGGATGGAGCTCGCATCCGACGCCTACCCCGACGCCCTCGTGCTGGGCGACCGGCTGCTCGTCGAGATCGACGCCGACGACGACGCGACCGCGCTGGAGACCACCGAGTACTTCGCCCCGGTGCTGGGAGTCGTGACCGTGCCGGGAACCGGCCAGGACTTCCTGGATGCCGCTGTCGCCCATGCGAACGACAGGCTGGAGGGCACCCTCGGCGCGAACCTGCTGATCGACCCTGCAACGGAGAAGTCGCTCGGTGCCGGATTCGAACGGGCCATCGCCGCGCTCCACTATGGCTCCGTCGCCATCAACAGCTGGACGGCATTCGCATTCATCACCCCGACACTGACCTGGGGCGCGTTCCCAGGCGGCACGATCGACGAGGTCGGCAGCGGCCTGGGGGTCGTGCACAACGCGCTCCTGCTCGACGGGGTCGAGCGCTCCGTGCTCCGCGGACCGTTCCGCCCCCTCCCGCGCTCGCTGCCGATCGCGAACGGCGGTGGACGGTTCACGATCCTGCCGAAGCCGCCCTGGTTCGTCTCCGCGCGCACCGGTGCGGCCGTCAGCGAAGGACTGACCCGCTACCGGGTCGACGGCAGTCTCGTGGGGCTCGTGAAGACCTTGACGAAGGCTCTCCGAGCCTGACGGTCAGCGCGCACCGAGCCTGACGGTCAGCGCGCGACGAGCCTGACGGTCAGCGCGCAACGAAGGAGAAATCATGGAATGAAGGAGCCGGTCGCGCATCCACTCCTTCGTTCCATGAGATCTCCTTCACGTCGTGCGGCTCGCTCGGGCGAATCGGTCGGTCGCCGCGCGTAGCGCCTTCTGCGTGCCGGGCTCGGTCGCCGCATGACCGGCGTCGTCGACCACGATGAACTCCGCCTCGGGCCACGCCCGGTGCAGATCCCACGCCGTCATCATCGGGGTCGCGACGTCGTGTCGACCCTGCACGATGACCGCGGGGATGTGGCGGATGGCGTCGACGCCGGCGATCAGCTGCCCCTCGTCCCACCACCCGCGATGGACGAAGAAGTGGTTCTCGATGCGGGCGAACGCGGTGGCCTTCTGCGGATCGGACAGGGCGGCGATCTGCGCGGGATCCGGTGTGAGCGTCACGGTCGCCGCCTCCCAGGTCGACCAGGCGATCGCGGCGGGCACGTGCACCGCCGGGTCGGGGTCGAAGAGTCGGCGGTGGTATGCCTCGATCAGGTGCGAGCGCTCCAGGATCGGGATCTGCGCGAGGAAGCTCTCCCAGAGGTCCGGGAAGAGGGCCGCTGCCCCGCCCTCGTAGAACCACTCGAGCTCCTCGCGACGCAGCGTGAAGATCCCGCGGAGCACGAGTTCGGTCACCGCAGACGGATGTGCCTGCGCATAGGCGAGTGCGAGGGCGCTCCCCCACGACCCGCCGAACACCTGCCACTCGCCGATGCCGAGGTTCTTGCGCAGCAGCTCGATGTCGGCGATCAGGTGGGCGGTGGTGATGTGACGGAAGTCGGCATCGGGAGCACTCGCGTGCGGTGTGCTGCGCCCGCACCCCCGCTGATCGAACAGCACGATGCGATAGGCCTCCGGGTCGAAGAACCGCCGCTGCCAGGGCGAGGTTCCACTTCCGGGGCCGCCGTGCAGGAAGACCACCGGCTTGCCGTCGGGGTTGCCGCTGACCTCCCAGTACACGCGGTGACCGTCTCCGACGAGCATCTCCCCCGTGTCGTACGGTTCGATCGGTGGATACAGTGCGTCTGTCTTCGTCATCATCGGCCCCCCAGCCGGTCGTGCAGTACTGCCTCTTCCACCGTAACGGACCTGCCTCGCGGGTGCCCCTTTGCTAGAGGTCACCTTCGGCGAGGGTGAACACCTGGCCGCAGGCGCCCAGCCCGTTCTGGTACCCCTCGGCGAACCAGCGCTGACGCTGATCACTGGAGCCGTGCGTCCAACTCTCCGGGTTCACGAAACCGGACTGCGCCTGGATGTTGTCGTCACCGACCGCTGCCGCCGCGTTCAGGGCGTCGACCCGTTGCGCCTCGGTGGTCGGCTTCAGGTACGGGACACCCTTGCTGTCGGTCTCCTCCGAGATCCGGCCGATCCAGGCCCCGGCGTAGCAATCCGCCTGCAGTTCCATCCGCACCCCGTTGCTGCCCGGGCCCGTCCCGTTGTTCGGGTAGCGGTCCATGTCGCCCGTGATGTTCTGGATGTGGTGGCCCCACTCGTGCCCGACGATGTAGAGCTGCGCAAGGTCACCGGCCGACGCCCCGAACTGCTGCTGCATGAGCTGGAAGAACGTGGGGTCCACGTAGACCCCCTCCTCGGGCGGGCAGTAGAACGGTCCGACGGCGTTGGACGCCGTTCCGCACTGCGTGGGCGTGGAGCCGTCGACCACGATCATCTGCGGGGCGCGATACCCGTCGACGTTCTCCGCCCAGAAGTCATCGAGCGCGAGCTGCGCGCCGGCCATCCGGCAGTCGATGTCCGCGTTCGCATCCGCGCCGGTGTCGCAGTTCTCGATGACCGATCCGCCGACGGGCTCGCCGCTCCCGCTCGGCGCCCCACCCCCGAGCAGCCCGGTCAGGTCGATGCCGAGGAGGGGGCCCGCGATGAGCGCGATGATGCCGAGCACGCCCACTCCCGCACCCCCGGCGATGGCTGCGGTGCGACCGCGTCGACGGGTCGTGTTGCCCGAGATGTCGGCGTCGGGATTGAAGGTCATGCGACGAGGGTACTCCGAGGGACGACCGGCGTGATCGGACGTATGCTCGGGGCATGACGACCACGATCACCCTCACCGGCGCCGGCGGCCAGATCGGCTACGCACTGCTGTTCCGCATCGCGGCGGGCGACCTGCTCGGACCGGACGAGAAGGTACGGCTCCGCCTGTTGGAGATCCCGCAGGGGCTCGGTGCCGCGGAGGGCGCCGCACTGGAGCTGCAGGACGGCGCGTTCGGCTTGCTCGAGCATGTCGAGGTGACGGATGACGCCGCGGTGGGCTTCGACGGGTGCGACCTCGCCCTGCTCGTGGGGGCCCGCCCCCGCGGGCCCGGGATGGAGCGCGCCGACCTGCTCGCCGCCAATGCCGGCATCTTCGGCCCGCAGGGCGCGGCCATCGCGGCGAACGCGGCGGCGGGAGTGCGCGTCACCGTGGTCGGGAACCCCGCCAACACCAACGCCCTGATCGCGGCCGCGTCGGCGGACGGCGTACCCGCCGAGCGCTTCACCGCCCTGACGCGCCTCGACGAGAACCGCGCGCGGGCCCAGCTCGCGCAGACCCTCGGCACCCCGGTGCACACCGTGCGCCGCGTGCCGATCTGGGGCAACCACTCCGCGACGCAGTTCCCCGACATCTCGCACGCCACGGTCGCCGGCCGTCCGGTGGCGCCGGCTCTGGAACAGATCGTCGGTGACGTGCCGGCGTGGCTCGACGAAACCTTCATCCCGCGGGTGGCGAAGCGCGGAGCGGAGATCATCGCGGTGCGCGGTTCTTCGTCGGTGGCGTCGGCCGCGAACGCGACCATCGAGCACGTGCGCGACTGGGTCCGGGGCACCGACGACTGGACCTCGGCCGGCGTCGTCTCGCACGGCGAGTACGGCGTCCCGGAGGGTCTCGTCTCGTCCTTCCCCGTGCGCTCCGTCGACGGTGAATGGCAGATCGTCGAAGGGCTGGAGCTGAGTGAGTGGGCACGCGCGCGGATCGACGCGTCCGTCGCAGAACTGCTCCAGGAGCGAGAGACGGTGCAAGCCCTCGGTCTGTTGTGAATCCGGTCGCCGCGGCGCCGTCCGACAGGGCAGAATGGATGCCGGAGGTGCGCGATGAGCGAGACGATCGATCCCATGAAGGCGACTGCCGTCGATGAGGCGCTGACGAGCCCGTTGCACCTGCCTCATGATGCCGCGGCCTGCCCGAAGTGCTTCACCGAGTTGCAGCAGAACCGCAACTTCTGGACCGCACGCCCTGACGGCTCGCGCCTGGTCGGTCTCGTCGTCGCTCGGGAGGGCATGCCGTCGGTCGTCAAGCAGCGCGAAGACCTCACCCGCTTCGGCGTGCCGATCGAGGGGTTCCGTCACCCGGCACCCGACATCCTGGAGAGCTGGAACGACCGTCTCGCGCGTCTGATCGCGACTCTGACACACGGCGATGTGTTGGTCGTCGTGAACATCAAGGCTCTCGGCCGCGACGCCGAAGAGGGCGCCCGCACCGTCGCCGAACTGCGCCGCCACGGGATCATCGTGAAGGTCCTGGGCCACGACGCCCGGCACCTCGCCGACGCCGCACGCTGACACCACTGAAGCTGATCTGCGGAACAGCGCCTTCGAGAGCGCGCTTGTCGATCTCGACGTCTGACATGGCTTCCCCCGGTTCTGCCGTGATCTGCCATGGCCGGGCGTTCGTCCGGCACCCATGGGGAGTTGTCCCCACGGGGCGCCGAGTGCGCGCCGTTCTAGGGTGGAGGTCATCCACGCAACAGACTTCCACACGAGAGCTCCCGACCCTCGAGGTGACCGGCATTGACTGATCGCACTCCCGACGACGACGAAGAAGAGGGCCGACCACCTGGTCAACCCTCTCCGTGAAACCGTGCCGTTCGTCAGCTGCCGGCGAGCTGCTGATCCAGATCCTGGATCGCCCGCATCATGCCCAGCAGCGACTCCGACATGTCATTGATACCGTCGACCGCGGTCTTCAGACCCGTCGTCAACTCCGTGTACCCCTCACCGAACTTCCCCGACGCA